>JBJKPA010000043.1:0-55190 GCA_046706905.1 Gemmatimonadaceae bacterium | reverse complement strand
TCTCAACCACATGACGAACTTCCCGAGCCCGGGCGTGGGGAGCGCCGGCACGGCGTACACGAAGTTCAACTACCCCGGACTGTACACGCCCGCCGACTTCCACCCGCCGTGCCAGGTCACCGACTACGCCAACGCCGCCAACGTGCAGGACTGCGAGCTGGACGACCTGCCGGATCTCAACACGAGCCTCCCCTACGTCCGCCAGACGCTGGCCGACTACCTGATCAAGCTGGTGCGCCTGGGCGTCGCGGGATTCCGCATCGATGCGGCCAAGCACATCCAGCAGGTGGACCTCGACGACATCTTCTCGATCGTGGATTCCACGGTGCAGGCCGACGGGTTTCCGATTCCGTACTACTTCCTGGAGATCAGCACGGGTCCGGGCGAGGCGCTCGGCCCGAAAGACTATTACGGCGAGGCGTACAAGAGCGGCGGAGCGGCGGACATCACGGAATTCATCTTCCAGGGCGCGGGCGACAAGTTCCTGGGCACCGGCGGACAGCACCTCTCGCAGCTCAATCCGAACGGACCTGCGGGCAGCCAGTTTTCGGCCGCGGCGTGGGGCATGATGCCGTCGGACAAGGCCGTGGTGTTCCTGGAGAATCACGACACGCAGCATGACGTGGGGCGGATCAGCTACCGCGACGGGCAGACCTTCCGGCTGGCCAACGTGTGGATGCTCGCCCAGCCGTACGGCTACCCCAAGATCCTGTCGAGCTATGCGTTCAGCCGGCCGGTGCAGAACTCGATGGGCCCGCCGTCGGACGCCAACGGAAACACCAACAACGTGACGTGCGCGCCGAGCCTGGAGCAGGCCGTGATCGGGGAGTGGGTGTGCGAGCACCGCGACCCGATGATCGAGGCCATGGTCGGCTTCCGGCACGTGGTGGCCGGCACGGCGATCACCGACTGGTGGGACGACGGCAGCAACGCGATTGCCTTCTCGCGCGGCACGAAGGGGTTCGTGGCGATCAGCCGCGAGACGAGCGCGGTGGACACGACCGTGGCGACGACGATGCCGCCAGGGGACTACTGCGACCTGCTGAGCGGCGGGCTCCGGAACGGCGCGTGCGCCGGCACGGCCGTGACCGTGGACTCGGCGGGCACGGTGCAGATTCAACTCGCGGCCAATTCGGCGATCGCCATCGACGCCGATTCTCGGAGATGACCCAATGAACGTGAAAGCCCTCGCCTGCGCGGCCGCCACCGCGACACTCCTGTGCGCGGTGCCGCCGTGCGCCGCCGCCCAGACCCCGCCGGCGTGGACGCACGGCGCGGTGTGCTACGAGGTGTTCGTGCGGTCGTTCTACGACAGCAACGGCGACGGCATCGGGGACTTCAACGGGCTCACGAAAAAGCTCGACTACATCAACGACGGGAATCCGGACTCCAAAACCGACCTCGGCGCGAAGTGCATCTGGCTCATGCCGATCAACCCGTCGCCCAGCTACCACGGGTACGACGTCACCAACTACTACGAGGTGAATCCGCAGTACGGCACCACCGCGGACTTCGAGCGGTTCGTGGCCGCGGCGCACAAGCGCGGGATCAAGGTCATCATCGACATGGTGCTCAACCACACGTCGAGCCGCGATCCGCATTTCCTGTCGGCCCTGCGCGGGCCGAACTCACCCTACCGGTCGTGGTACATCTTCTCGCCGAAGCCCGGGGGGAAGGGCCCGTGGGGCGAGAACGTGTGGCACAAGTCGCCCGTGCGCGACGAGTACTACTACGGCGTGTTCTCCGCCGAAATGCCGGATCTCAACTATCACACGGCGGCGGTGCGGGAAGAGGGCAAGAAGATCGCCGGCTTCTGGCTGCGCAAGATGGGCGTGGACGGCTTCCGGCTGGACGCCGTCCAGTACCTGGTGGAGCAGGGCAAGTGCCTCAAGGACTGCCCGGGGACGCACGCCTACCTGCGCTCCTACATGGCGTACATCGACAGCGTGAAGCCCGGCGCGTACACGATCGGCGAGGTGTGGGATCCGCTGGACACGCTGCTCACCTACTATCCGCACCAGCTCACGGCGTATTTCACCTTCGATCTGGCCGACTCCCTGCGGACGGCGGTCAAGCGCGGCACGACGGGCGGGATGTTCGAGCAGTATCTCCGTCTGCAGGACACGCTCCCCTCGTACCGGTGGTCGCCGCTGCTCAGCAACCACGACGGCACGCGCATCATGACGATCCTGGGCGACTCGATACCGAGCGCGAAGCAGGCCGCCACGCTGCTGCTCACGCTGCCCGGGCTGCCATACCTGTACTACGGCGAGGAGATCGGAATGACGGGCGACAAGCCCGACCCGCGGCTCCGCACGCCGATGCAGTGGGCGCCCGGGCCGGGCATGGGATTCACCACCGGGAAGGCGTGGGAGCCGGCGCAACCCGACTCGATGACGCGCACGGTGGCCGGCGAAGAACACGATCCCGCGTCGCTGCTCAACCTCTACCGGCGGCTGATCCATCTGCGGGGCGCGAACGACGCGCTGGCCACCGGGCGGCACGTGCCCCTCACGTCGTCGAGCCCGCACGTGGCGGCGTACCTGCGGCGGGCCAGCGATGGGATCGTGCTGGTCGTGGCGAACCTGAGCGGCGTGCCGGTGGCGGGCGCGACGCTGAGCGCGGGCGCGGGGACGCTGCCCGCCGGCCGCTATCTGCCGCGGAGTCTTCTCGGCGGGCCGGATGGGGCTATTCTCCAAGCGGGCGCGAACGGCGCGGTGACCGGCTACCGGCCGGCGGCCACGCTCGGGGCGCACGAGACACTCGTGTTCAACCTCGACCGGCGATAGGTCGGGCATCGTACGTGAACCAACGGGCGCGCCCCCCGCGCCCGAACAAGGGGGAAGCATGAAGAAAGGAACGCGGTCCGGACTGCTGGCCCTGTGCTGTGCTCTCGTGGCGACGACGCCCCTGCCCGCCGCCGCGCAGGCGGCGCCGGGAGGCCCGGGCGCCCTGCCCACGTGGACCAACGCCGCCAAGGACGGACTGGGCACCTCAATGACCACGGCGTCCAAGGTGTGGTTCACGCTGGAAGGCGGGATCCTCACCGAGGTGTACTACCCGCGGGTGGACCAGGCCGACGTGCACGGGCTCGAGTTCGCCGTGAGCAACGGCAAGCGGGTGTGGTTCGAGTCGCACGACATGACGCACTCCATCGAGCGCCCGGATCCGCGGGCGCTGATCTTCAAGCAGACGAGCCGGAACGCGGCGGCCGGGATCACGATCACCAAGACGTACGCCACCGATCCGGACCGCAACGTCCTGCTCATCGACGTCACGTTCAAAGCGCCGGCCGGCGACAAGCTCTACATGATCTATCAACCGGCGCTCAAGAACACCGGATACGGCGACTACGCCTCGACGGCAAACGGCATGGTCGCGTGGAAGGAAGACGTTGCGTCGGCGATCGTTTCCAGCGGCGGGTTCAGCGAAACGTCCAACGGCTTCGCCGGCGTGAACGACGCCTACACCGATCTGACGCTGCATCACGCGCTGACGTGGCATTACACCCGCGCCGACAGCGGCAACGTGGTGCAGGTCGGACGCGTCACCAATCCCGCGCACTTCACGCTCGCGCTTGGGTTCGCGTCCACGCCGGAAAAGGCACTGGGCGAGGCCCGGGCGAGCCTGATCGGAGGGTTCGGCCCACGGATGGATTATTACGCCGAGGGCTGGCACAAGTACCTGGCCGGGCTGCGCCACGTAGCGCCGCAGTACGAGAGGGAGTTCGAGCTCGCGGCGATGGTCGTGCGGGCCAACGAGGACAAGACCTATCCGGGCGCCATCATCGCTTCGATGAGCATCCCGTGGGGCTATGCCGTGCCGGCCGACAAGCCGACGGTGGGCGGCTACCACCTGGTGTGGGCGCGCGACCTGTACGAGTCCGCCACGGCGTTGATGGTAGCCGGCGACAGCGCCACCGCCCGCCGCGCGGTGCGCTACCTGTTCGACGTGCAGCAGGAGCCCGACGGGCGCTTCCCGCAGAACAGCTGGCTGGACGGCAAGCCGTACTGGACCGGGATCCAGATGGACGAGCAGTCGTACCCGATGATCCTGGCCTGGCAGCTCGGCCTGACCGACAAGACGACCTGGGAAAAGCACATCCGCCCGGAGGCTGAGTTCGTGCTGGCGCACGGGCCGGCCACGCAGCAGGAGCGGTGGGAGGAGGTCCCCGGTTATTCGCCATCCACCATCGCGGCGGAGATCGCGGGGCTCGTGTGCGCGTCGGCGATCGCCAAGGAAAACGGCGCCACGGCGGATGCCGCGCGGTACATGCAGACCGCCGACGACTGGGCGTCGCACCTGGAGAGCTGGATGGTGACCACCACCGGCCACCTCGGTGGGCCGCTGGCGGCGAAGGGCTATTACATGCGCATCGACAACAACACGGATCCGAACGACGGGTACCAGCTCGATACGCGCAACGGCAGCGGCATCCACGACGAGCGCGACGTGGTGGACCAGGGTTTCATCGAGCTGGTGCGGCTGGGCATCCGGCCGGCCAACGATCCGATCATCGAGAACTCGCTCAAGGTCATCGACCAGACAATCCGCGTGCAGACGCCCAACGGCCCGGACTTCTATAGATACAACCACGACGGGTACGGCGAGACGTACTTCGGCGGGCCGTGGCTGGGCGAGGGCAAGGGACGGCTGTGGCCGATCTTCGCCGGTGAGCGCGGCGAGTACGAGATCTCACTGGGCGCCGACCCCACGCCGTACCTGCAGGCCATGCTGCACTTCGCGAACGACGGCGGGATGATCCCCGAGCAGGTGTGGGACCAGGCGGACCCGACGCGCATCGGCTTCAAGTTCGGGCAGGGCACGGGCAGCGCCACGCCGCTGGTGTGGAGCATGGGACAGTTCATGCGTCTGGCGGTGGACGCCCAGGCGCACAAGATCCTCGAGCAACCGGCCATCGTCGCGGAGCACTTCAAGAAATGAAATTCCGGCTGTCGTTCCTGGCCCTGGGCGCCGCGATTCTCGCGCTCGTCCCGAACCGCGCCTCCGCTCAGCGCGTGCGGCTGTCGATGGACCCCGGGTGGCGGTTCACGCTGGGGGATCCGGCCGGCGCGCAACGCCCGGGGTTCAACGACAGCCGGTGGCGGCGCGTGAACCTGCCGCACGATTGGAGCATCGAGGGCACGCCGGAGCGCAACGCGCCGGCGGGCGGGCGTGGCGCGTATCTGCCCACGGGGATCGGCTGGTACCGCAAGACGTTCCGCGTGCCTGCCGAAGCGCGGGGGCGCGAGGTGTGGCTGCAGTTCGACGGCATCTATATGAATAGCGACGTCTGGGTGAACGGCGTGCACGTGGGCCACCGCCCATACGGCTACACCAGTGTCTCGTACGACGTCACGAAGGACCTCAGGTCCGGCATCAACGTCGTTGCCGTGCGGGTGGACAATTCCGAGCAGCCCAACTCCCGCTGGTACACGGGGAGCGGCATCTACCGCCACACGTGGCTCACGATCGCCGATCCGGTGCACGTCGCCCACTGGGGCGTGTACGTCACGACACCGTTCGTGGACTCGGCGCGCGCCATGGTACTGGTGCGTACGCGGGTGGACAACGACCGCGGCGACACGCAGAAGGGCACGCTGCGCACGGTGCTCGTGGACGCGGCGGGACACGAAGTCGCGCACGCCGACACGGCCTTCTCGCTGGAAGGCGGCGCGAACGAGGCGTTCGTGCAGCGGATGTTCGTCACCGACCCACACCGCTGGTCGGTGGACGACCCCGCGATGTACGCGGTGCACTCCACCGTGCTGGACGGCACGCAGGCCGTGGACACCGCGGACACGCCGTTCGGGATCCGTACCATCGCCTTCGACGCCAACCGCGGCTTCCTGCTCAACGGACAGCCCGTCAAGCTGCACGGGGTGAATCTGCACGAGACCGCCGGCGCCGTGGGGGCGGCCATTCCGATCCGCATCTGGCAGTCGGAGCTGGCCAAACTCAAAGCGATGGGCGTGAACGCCATCCGCACCTCGCACAACCCGCCGGCCCCGGAATTCCTCGACCTGTGCGACCGCATGGGCTTCCTCGTCATGGACGAGGCGTTCGACGAGTGGACGTACGGCAAGGTGCCGTACGGCTACCACCTGTACTTCGCGACCTGGGCGGACAGCGACGTCACGGCGTACGTGCACCGCGATCGCAACCACCCGTCCGTGATCCTGTGGAGCGCGGGTAACGAGATCGGCGAGCAGACCACGCCCGAGGGCGTGACCATTCTGCGACACCTGGTGGGACTGTTCCACGCCGAGGATCCCACGCGCCCGGTCACCACCGGCAACGACAAGATCGATGCCGACGGGCACCCGGCGCTGCTCGCCTTTCTCGAGAGCGAGGACGTGGTGGGGTACAACTACGTGGACCGGTGGCACGAGCGCCGCGAGCTGTTCGCCGAGGAAGACCGCGTGGCACACCCGAACTGGAAGATGGTGGGCACCGAGAGTCCCTCGGCGGGCAACGCGTTCGGCGACGTGTATTCGCTGGGCGATGACAGCACCAGGGTCGAGCCCAACTACACGAGCGGAATGATGCGCGCCGAGAACCTGATCAAGTGGATCACCGTCCATCCGTACTTCTCGGGCGACTTCATGTGGACGGGGGTGGACTACCTGGGCGAGGCGATCTGGCCCAGCAAGGGGTTCCCGTCAGGCGCCCTGGACATCACCGGACAGCCCAAGGACTCGTACTACCTGTACCAGAGCCGCTGGACCGACACGCCGGTGCTGCACCTGTTCCCGCACTGGAACTGGCCGGGGCGCGAGGGGCAGATGATACCGGTTCTGGCATACACCAACTGCACGAGCGTCGAGCTGTTCCTGAACGGCAAGTCGATGGGCACGAAGCGGCTGCAGTTCCCGCAGCCCGGCACGTCGGGCGGATGGAACAGCTACGCCACGCCGCCCGTCCGGGTCACGACCAACGACCTGCACGTCACCTGGGACGTGCCGTACGAACCCGGCGTGCTCACGGCCGTCGGCACCCGCGACGGCCAGGTGGCATGCCACGACACCGTGCGCACGGCCGGCCCGGCCGCCGCGGTGCGCGTCACGCCGGAACGCGACACGATCACGGCGGCCCCGGGCGACGTCGCCCTTGTGCGGTTCGCGATCGTGGACGCCCACGGCACGGTCGTCCCCACCGCCGACAACGACGTGCACGTGTCGGTCTCGGGCGGAACCATCGTCGGGCTCGACAACGGCGATCTGCGGAACCATGAGCCATATCGAATGGACCACCGGACGGCGTTCAACGGCCGCGGGTTGGCCATCCTGCGGGCCGACAAGCCGGGAGTGCTCCGGGTGACGATGAGCGCCGCCGGGCTGCGTTCCCAGACGGTGGATGTTGAGGTAATACAAGGGCATCCGGTGCCGGCGGTGCCCTCCGCCCGGTGACGGCGAAACATCCGGCCTGCAACCAAAGCCGGGACGCAGCCGTATTGATTGGCAGACAGATCCGTGACACCCGGGGCGCAACTATCCCGTGCCCCGCGGTGTCTCACGGGAAAGCCAATTCCTACGCATGCTGCTGCCATCCACCGAACCCTTCGTGCTGCACCCGGACACCGACGCCGATGACGAGATCGAGCGGCGGGAGTTGGACGCGCACGTCCGCGGACAGTACCAGATCGTCCGCGAGCTGGGACGCGGCGGCATGGGCGTGGTGTTCCTGGCACGCGACCTCGCGCTGCATCGCACGGTCGCCATCAAGGTCCTGCGGCACGAGTTCGTGGACTCCGACGAGCACCGCGAGCGGTTCCGCCGCGAGGCGCGGTTCGCCGCACGGCTGAGCCATCCGGGCATCGTTCCCGTGTACACGTTCGGCGAGTCGCCGGAGCTGGTGTACATCGTCATGCAGTACGTGAACGGCACGTCGCTGGCCGAGCGGATCCGCGACCACGGACGCTTGCCGGCCACCGAAGCCACGCGCCTGCTGCGGGACCTGGCGGAGACGCTGGCCTACGCGCACGGCGAGGGGATGATCCACTGCGACCTCAAGGCCGAGAACGTGCTCATCGAGCGCACCACCGGCCGCGTCTATCTCACCGACTTCGGCGTGGCGCGCCTGCGCGGCGCGAGTGCCGAGGAGTGCGAGCGGCTGCACGCGTTCGGCACGCCGCACTACATGTCACCGGAGCAGGCGGTGGGCGAGCCGGACATCGACGGGCGCAGCGACATCTACTCGCTGGGCGTCCTGGGCTACCTGATGCTGGCCGGCCGGCTGCCCTTCGACGGGCCGAACTTCACCGTGCTCGCCGCCCAGCACGTCGTGCACGCCCCGCGGGCGCTGGCCGAGCTGGCGCCCGACGCACCCGAGGCGCTGGTCGAGGCAATCGAGCGCTGCCTGGCCAAGGAGCCGGCCGACCGCTGGCAGCGGGCGGGCGAGCTGCGCGAGGCGCTGGAGCCGGTGCGTGCATGGCGCCATTGGGGCTGGAACCGCGTGCCGCGGCTCGGACCCTGGGGCTGGGTGAAGGTCGTGGCGGGGATCGCGGGGGCGATGGTGGTGTTCGGGCGGTAGCGGCCGGTGGCTTCGGCGTACCGGCGCCTGCGGCGCTATCGCACCGTGCCTGGCAGGTCGGCAGCGAAATCCGATTGCAGGGCACGGCCGAGCGCATCCTCCCAGCCCGGAATCGCGCCGACCAGCGCCTCGGTTCCGCTCGTGTCAAGCACCGAGTAGGAAGGCCGGACGGCCCGCCGGCTGGACTGATCGCTGCTGATCGGCGCGACCTCACCCGGAAGACCGATGCGGCGCGCAATCTCGCTGGCGAATCCATGCCAGGTGGTCTTTCCGCTGTTGGTGGCGTGATAGACCCCCGCCGACGCGCTCCGCTCCAGCAGGGCCGCGATCACGGCCGCCAGGTCGGCGGTCCACGTCGGCGACCCCCACTGGTCCGCCACGACGCGCAGGGAGCCCCCGCGGCGGGCCTGGTCCAGAATGGCCTTCACGAAACTCCGGCCGCCGCCACCGTAGAGCCACGCCGTGCGTACGACCAGGAAGTCTCCGGCCAGACGCGCCGCCCACTCTCCCGCCAGCTTCGATCGACCATAGGCCGACCGGGGCGCGGGAGGATCCGACGGTGCATAGGGGCGAGCCGCGGTTCCGGCGAACACATAGTCCGTACTGGGATAGACGAACCGGATCCCCGTCTTCCGGCAGACCTCGGCCGCCAGGGCAGCCGCCAACGCGTTCGTGGCGAATGCGCCGGCCTCGTCCAATTCCGCGTCGTCGACGCGCGTGTACGCCGCACACTGGATGAGCGCGGCGGGCCGAATTCGCTCCACGAATCGATCCAGCGCGCCGATATCCAGCGCGTCGAGTTCCTCACGTCCGGGCGCCGAGACTTCATGGCCCCGATCCGACAGCTCGCGCACCAAGGCGCGCGCCAGCATCCCGTGTCCCCCGGTGATCAGGACGCGCATGCGATCGCCAGGCTCGCTCACGCGCGGAACATCGGGAGCGCGGTCGTGGGAAGCTCAGCGACGCCCGGCGCCGCCGCATCCCGCGGCGACAGAATCGGCTCCCGCACCGGCCAATCGATGCCGAACGCCGGATCGTTCCACCGGAGCACTCGCTCCGTGGAGGGGTTGTAGCGGGTGGTGCACTTGTAGACGACTACGGCGCGCGCGGAGATCGTGGCAAAGCCGTGGGCGAACCCTTCCGGGATGTAGAGCTGCGTTCCCTCGGCGGAGGAAAGCGTGAAGCCCTCCCACCGGCCGAACGTCGGCGATCCGACGCGGATGTCCACGGCGACGTCGAAGATCTCGCCAGAAGCCACGGACACGAGCTTGCCCTGCGGTTGCGGCCACTGAAAGTGCAGCCCGCGCAGGACATGCCGCTCCGAGATGGAGATGTTGTCCTGCACGAACGTCTGATCGAGGCCCACGGCGCGGTAGCGCTCCGCGTTCCAGAGCTCCATGAACTGACCGCGGGCGTCGGCGTGGACGGCCGTCTCGACGACCATCACGCCGGGGAGGGATGCTTCGAAACACTTCATGGAGCGTGGGCCACCATGTCGAGCAGGTACTGGCCGTACTCCGTGCCGGCCATCTGCTGACCCAGCTCCGCCGCCTGGGCGGCCGTGATGAACCCCATGCGAAACGCCACTTCCTCGGGGCAGGCCACCTTCAGCCCCTGCCGCCTCTCGATGGTGGCGATGAAGCTGGAGGCGTCGTGCAACGATTCGTGCGTCCCCGTGTCGAGCCATGCCATTCCCCGCCCGAGCACTTCCATGTGCAGCAGATCGCGCCGGAGATACGCCAGGTTGACGTCGGTGATCTCGTACTCGCCGCGTCCCGATGGTTTGAGATCCCTCGCGATGTCCAGGACCTGCTCGTCATAGAAGTACAACCCGGTGACCGCGCAGTCCGACCGCGGCCGTCTCGGCTTCTCCTCCAGACCGATCACCCGGCCGCCCTCGCCGACCTCGGCGACGCCGTACCGCTCCGGATCGGCAACGCGATACCCGAACACCGTCGCACCGCCCGTCCGCGCCGCGGCCTTCTGCAGCAGGCCGCTCAGGCCATACCCGTAGTAGATGTTGTCTCCGAGAATCAACGCGGAGGGATGGCCGGCAACGAACTCGCGTCCGATGACGAATGCCTGGGCGATTCCCTCGGGCGAGGCCTGCTCGGCGTACGAGATCGCGATGCCCCAGCGCTCGCCGTCGCCGAGCAGCTCCTGAAATCGGGGCAGATCCTTGGGCGTGGAGATGAGAAGCACGTCACGAACGCCGGCGAGCATCAGCGTCGTGAGGGGGTAATACACCATCGGCTTGTCATAGACCGGCAGCAGCTGCTTGCTGATCGCGCGCGTGATCGGGTACAGGCGCGTCCCCGCGCCGCCGGCCAGGATGATCCCTTTCCTCATGCCACGGGCTCCATACCCCGGCCCAGCCGCTCGCCGCGGTACGCGCCGCTCCGGATGCGCTCCCACCACCAGCGGTTCTCCGCGTACCATCGGACCGTGTCCCGGATTCCGGTTTCGAAGTCGTGACGAGGATTCCAGCCGAGGTCCCGGCAGAGCTTCGAGGCGTCGATGGCGTACCGCAGATCGTGCCCCGGGCGATCCTCGACGAAATCGATCAGCGCCGACCTCGGCCCGATGGCGGGGTCGGGCGCCAGCTCGTCCACGGCCGCGCAGATCCTCTGCACGACGTCCAGGTTCCGGCGCTCGGTCGAGCCGCCGATGCAGTAGGTCTCGCCCGCGACCCCGGCGTCGAGCACGGTCAGCAGCGCGTCCACGTGATCGTCCACGTGGAGCCAATCGCGCACGTTCTCTCCCCGGCCGTAGACCGGGAGCCGCCTGCCTTCCAGCGCGTTCAGCGTGATCAGCGGAATCAGCTTCTCCGGAAACTGGAACGGGCCGTAGTTGTTGGAGCAGTTCGTGAGCAGCACCGGCAGGCCGTACGTGTGATGCCACGCGTTCACGAGATGATCGCTGGACGCCTTGGTGGCCGAGTACGGCGATTTGGGCGCGTACGGCGTGGTCTCACTGAACCGGCCGGCCGGCCCCAGCGACCCGAACACCTCGTCCGTGGAGACGTGCAGGAAGCGGAAGGCCTCCCGCTCACTGCCCGTGAGGCCGTACCAATGTCGCCGCGCCTCTTCCAGGAGCCTGAAGGTCCCGACCACGTTCGTATTGATGAAGTCCGCGGGCGCGTCGATGGACCGGTCGACGTGCGACTCGGCCGCCAGGTGCATCACGGCCCCGGGCCGGTACTTGCGGAAGATCTCCCGCACCCTGGGTGCGTCGGCGATGTCGACGCGCACGAAATGGAAGCGGTCGGACTCCGCGACGCCCCGCAGGGAATCCAGGTTGCCGGCATAGGTCAGCTTGTCGAGCACCACGACGCGCCGGGCGCTCGTGGTCAGCAGTCGCCGAACGACGGCCGACCCGATGAACCCGGCGCCGCCGGTGACGACGACAGTCGATGAATTCGCTTCCATGTAGTTCCCGGCTCTTCTCGGTGCAGCCCAACCTTACGGCGTCGGGGCGTGCCGCGCCAGCGCTGCGGGGAGACACAAAGAGGACCGGACGCGCGCGTGTCCGGCGAGGCAGACGGTGGTTCGGTGCCGGCGTCGCGGCCGCTACGCGGTGGCGTCCGCGGCGAGCTCGCGCGCCGCATCGGCGGGCGCCGTCGCGCGGGCGGAGCCATTCGAGCGAATCGGAACGGTCCGATGCCCGACCACGGTGTAGTAGAGAAGCTTGCGGCCCAGGTAGACCTGCCGGTGATAGCGCAGCTCGGTGTGCTCGAATCCCACCACGGCGAGGGCCTTTCGTACCATCAGGGGCGTCAGGTGCCACCACACCAGGCATGCCTGGGTGAGCTCCGGCGATAGCGGTCCGGTCCACCGCTCGAACGGACGGGGGTCGGGAACGAACGCAACGCTTGGCCGGAGCCAGCGCGTGAGGTGATACGCCAGGAGGTTGCGAAAGCCCAGCACCTCGGTCACGACCATCGTTTCGCGCACCCGGCGAGCGACGGACGCAATGGCGCGGAACGGGTTCTCCATGTGCAGCAACGTGGAGGACAGGGTTCCGATGTCGAACAGACCGACGGCGTCGGGAATGTCGTACACCGAGGAGTACACGACTCGATTCTTCGACTGGTTGAGGCGATGCGTCAACCAGTAGCTGTTGTTGAGCCGGGTGATCCCGGCGCGCACGTCGGCGACGACCGCGTCCTGATCGACGCGCGCGAACGGCACGAAGTCCCAGTACGCATCCGCGGAAAGGTCGCAGCTGACGACTTCCGCGCCCTGCCGTTCCATGTACAGGGAGAGGTAGCCGCTGGCCGGACCGATCTCCAACACTCGCTTTCCCTTGAGGTCGACGTGTCCGAGGTAGTCACGCTCCCGGCCTCGCAGGTCGAACTGCCCCTGCACCTCGCCAACCCCGGGCAGGTCCATCGTGTGGTAGAAGACACACTCGGCGACATCCTGTACCGACTTCGGCGTCGCGAATACGGGATCGCTCACGGCACGTCCTCCCCTGGTGGACCGCGGACGGAACAGCGGGACGAATTCCGGACGAGCTTATCCGCCATTGGAACGGGTGGCAAGATCCCTTGGTGCCCAAGTGTAAAATTCTTTGTGCCAATTCAGGCTTGGGGGACGGGCATGGCCACTGTGTGCATCTCGTTCTTGCACAATGAGTTACGCTCGTCATGATCGCCATCACTGAAGTTGGGTTCGCCGCCGGCCGATTCTACTGGGGACCCACACAGTGTGATCGGCGAGCGAATGAAAGCACGGTTTCTTGTACTCTGCACATACTTGGCGCTGGCTTCGGGCACGGCGTGTCAGGCAGGTACGAACCCTGTCGGCGTGCACGGGACCACGAACGTGGTTCAGTCGGTTCAGCCCCGTAGCTACGCCATGGGATTCGCGTCCGTCGTTCCGCCCGCGGACAGCGGCCAGATCTATGCCGCCATCGATTCCATGGCGCAGGTGTCGGACGTGGCCATGATGCAGGAGCGCGTGCCCTGGGCGCAGCTCCTCAACGGGGTACCGATGGAGACCCTCCTGGCGCAGCGCGCATCGAAGGCCAACGCGCTACGAGGCCTCGGGCTCTCCGTGATCTACCTCGTGGATCCGCTGAATCCGATGAATCGCCGCGAGGAGGATCCGGCGCTGGTGGCCCGGGGGCTCAGTCTCACCCAGCCCGCCGTGCGCGCCATGTACGAGAATTGGGTGCGGGGCATCGCGCGCAGCGTGCACCCGGAATATTTCGGGCTGGCGTCGGAGATCAACACCCTCGCGGAGGGCGGCGACCCGACGCTCTACGCCACCGTGCGAGGTCTGGTGAACGAGCTCGCCCCGCAGGTGCGCCAGCTGAGCCCGTCGTCGAAGGTCTTCGTGTCGTTCCAGGCCGACGAAGCCAACGGCATGTTCGGACCGGAACCGCTCGACGAGTTCGCGCTCATCAAGGACTTCGACATCGATGCCCTGGGCCTGTCGTCCTATCCGGGGTTCTTCTTCAGCGACCCCTCCGAGATTCCCGCGGACTACTTCAAGCGCTTCGCCGACGCCACGAACCTCCCGCTCCTGCTGGTGGAGGGGGGCTGGAGCTCGGCGAATGTGCCCTCCGCCAGTGGCACGCCGGAGGAGCAGGTGGCCTTCCTGAACCGATTCGCACAACTCCTGAACGGCGTGGGGGCGAAGGTCTGGATCAGCCTGACGTTCATGGACGGCAACTGGGGCCCCGACGCCGCGAATTTCAGCTCCATGGGCGTCATGAACGAAGCGCTACAGCGGAAGCCGTCCTACGCCGCCTGGCAGCAGATCTTCGATCGGCCCCTGGCACCCTGAGGCCGAGTCCGAAGCCTCCTTCTAGTTCGGCTGGCGGCGCTGCAGGTCGTCGAGACCGTGATCGTACGTGCCGCCCACGGCCTCGAGACTCGGAGGCAGCCGAGAAAGCTGGCCCGCTTTGGGCGTGCAATCTCCCACCAGATGGCAGTGCTCGCACAGGAGCTCCCTGCCTCCTGCTTCCGCCCTGGCTTCCGCGACCCCCTTCGATCCCATCGCCCGCATGCCCCGGTAGACCGGACCGTTCCAGATCTGGTCGATGTCTGTCAGGTCCTCGACCATGCCCAGGTCCCAGCGGTCCGACATGTTCGTGCAGCAGGGAGACACGGCGCCATTGGCCTCGACGGTCATCTCGGAATACAGGTAGCCGCAGGTGTCGGTGAAGATGGCCTGAAGGGGCTGGAAGTCGGGGTGCGCGGGGATGAAGGACTCGTGGAACACGAACGCCCGGCGTGGCCAGAACTCGTCGGCGCCGATCTCGCGACGCTTCGCGTCGAGTCGGGACAGCTCGTGTTCGTTGTGACGGAAGACGAGGAAGGCCAGCGCAATGCGCGGGTGGTCGACGCCCTGCCGCGCGCGCTCCTCGGAAATCGCCTTGGCGTTGTCGAACACCGTCTGGGCGTTGGCGCGCCGCCGGTAGATCTCGAGTGCCTCCTGCGAGATCCCGTCGACGCTGGCCTGCAGACGGTCGAGTCCCGACTCCACCACCTTCCGGGCGAGATCCGGGACGGTCACGCTCAGATTCGAGTTCAACACCGTGTACAGGCCGGCGTCGTGTGCGTACCGGATGACCTCGAAGATGTGCGGGTTCAGGAACGGCTCACCCCAGTTGTACAGCCGGATCTCCAGCACGTGATCCTTCACCATGTCGATCACGCGCTTGGCCTTCTCGACCGGCATCCGGGAAATGCGGCGATCCATCTGCCCCGTCCCCGTCGGACAGAACGGGCACTTGAGGTTGCAGCCGCTGAACGTGTCCAGATTCAGGATCCAGGGCTTCGACCGGACGCGGACCGCTTTCGCCATCCGCTCGGACTGCGCCAGAACGAAATTCCGGACCTTCGCGGGGGTCACGACGCGGGCGTTGTACCGCCGGCGGAGATATGCCGCCACCGTCCTGTCGCCCAGAACCGGGAGCGAGGCCAGTCTGAGCGCGGCACGTCTGGCCAAGCGAGCTGGCTGACCGTTCACCGGATCTCCCCGCGTTCGAGACGCCACCCGTCGCGCGCAGAATGACGGGCAGGAGCACGAGCGCAATCGGCGGCCGACGCATGCTGGCAGACGCCAGGACGCACGGCCGCGACGCCCCATTCTACGCCTCCCGGGACGACTCGGCAATCTCCATGGCCGCCCAACGGAGGTGCGGTCCGTCCCCCCAGGCCCGGGAGGATCCGTTCGTCAGCCGTAGCCCAACTCGCCGACCGGCGCCACCGGCGCCCGGTCGAAGTGCCGGATCCGTGCGGCCTGCGCCAGCACCAACGTCACGTAAACGGGGTTGAGCAGGAGATAGCGTCGCCACAGGCGACCCGGCTCGTGGACGAGGCGGAACAGCCACTCGAGGCCGGCGCGCTGCATGCGGGCCGGCGCCTGCTTCGAATGGCCCGAGTGGAAATCGAAGGCGGCACCCACGGCGATGACCGGCAGGGGCAGGCGGTCGCGGTACTCGAACGCCCATACCTCCTGCCGCGGACACCCCAGCCCCACGAACACGATCTTCGCGCCGCTCGCGCCGATGCGGCGGATGACGTCCGCCTTCTCCTCGCTCGACAGGGACCGGAAGCGGGAAGGCTCGGCGCCCGCGACGACGAGACCCGGGAAACGCGCCAGCAGATTCGACTGCAGCCGCTCGAGTACCTCCGGCCGGCTCCCGTAGAAGTAGATCGGCAGCGACAGCCGAGCGGCCTCGGCGCACAGGCGCAGGGTCAGCTCCGGTCCGTAGACGCGATCGGAGAGGTGCGCCCCGTGCAGCCGGTTCAGCGCCCAGCGCACGGGTTGTCCGTCCGGACAGACCAGATCGAGGTGGTTCAGGCGATAGCGATGGGCGTCGTCGAGCACACCGGTCATCACGCCGTGGACGGCCAACGCCGAGACGCTGAGGCTGCGTCCGGCCCGCGCGGCCTCGACGACCCGCCGTACGGCGCCGTCGTAGTCGACGACGTCCACCATGACGCCAATGACGTTGCGCTTGCCGGCGTCGATCACCCGGCGGCCGGTGTCAGCCAACGATCCCGATTGGCCTCGTAGATCTCCTCGAGGAGTCCGCGGATGTCGTACCGGATTCCCCACGCCGGGTAGTGGCCCGTGAACTTGCCGAGGTTGCTCACGTACCAGATGTGATCCCCGATGCGGTTGTCTTCGGCGTAGGTCCAGTCCAGCCGGCGTCCGGTGATCTCCTCGCACATGCCGATGGCCTCGAGCATGGAGCAATTGCTGCCCGGGCCGCCGCCCATGTTGTAGACCTCGCCGCTGCGCGGCGCCATGAAGAAGGCGTCGAACGCGCGGACGAGATCCAGGCTGTGGATGTTGTCGCGCACCTGCTTGCCCTTGTAGCCGAACACCGTGTACGGCGTGCCGGTGGTCGTGCACTTCATCAGGTAGGCCAGGAACCCGTGGAGCTGCGTTCCCGAATGTCCCGGCCCCGTGAGGCAGCCGCCGCGAAAGCAGACGGTGCGCATTCCGAAATAGCGTCCGTACTCCTGCACCAGCGCGTCGGCCGCCAGCTTGGAGACGCCGAACAGGCTGTGCAGCGTCTGGTCCACGGACATGTTCTCGGCGATGCCGCGGGCGTACGGGTGCGACGGCTCGATCTCCCACCGTGTCTCCTGCTCGACGAGCGGCAGCGTGTTGGGCGTGCTGCCGTACACCTTGTTGGTGGAGCAGTACACGAACACGGCTTCGGGCGCGAACTGGCGAGTGGCCTCGAGCAGGGTGAGGGTGCCGTTCGCGTTCACGGTGAAGTCGGTGTGCGGATCCTTGGCGGCCCAGTCGTGCGAGGGTTGCGCCGCGGCGTGGACCACCAGGGCGATGTCGGCGCCGTATTCCCGGAACAGAGCCGACATGGCGTCCACGTCGCGGATGTCGTGGTCCACGTGCCGGTATCGGGCGCCCAGCCGCTCCACCAGCCGCCGGCGCTGCCAGGCCGTGGAGGCCTCCGCGCCGAAGAAGGTCTGCCGCATGTCGTTGTCGATTCCGACGACGTCCATGCCCTTGGCCGCGAAGTACCGTGCTGCCTCGGACCCCACCAGACCGGCGGAGCCGGTGATCAATGCGATGCTCATCCTCGTCCTTTTGATGCGGTTCGCCGTATCTTGGCACAGACCCCTTCGTCCCGAACCCGCGGCTCAGATATGGCCCGTTCCCGCGACCCTCGCAACGCCCGTTGAATGGAACTCTCCATCGTAATCCCCACGTACAACCGGAGCCAACTCCTCCAGCAGGGATTGCCGGCCCTCGTCGACCAGCAGGCCGACGGCGTCCGGTACGAGATCGTCTACGTGATCAACGGATCGACCGACGACAGCGAGTCGGTCCTGCAGCAGGCATCGGCCCGGTGGCCGGAGAAGGTCCGCTATTTTCGCATCACGGGAAGCGGAACGCCGGCCGCCCCGCGCAACCGGGGCATCCGCGAGGCGCGGGGGACCGCGGTTCTCGTCCTGGACGACGACGTGATCGCCGATCCCGACCTCGTCCGGCGCCACGTGGAGTTCCATCGGGCACATCCCGAACCGCACCACGCGGCGCTCGGCGAGCTCTACGTGCCGGCGGGCACGGCCGACGACCCCGCGGCCGTGTTCCACGAGATGTTCGGGTACGAGGGCTTCCGGGGCCTCGACCGCCTGGAGTTCCTGGACTTCTGGACCTGCAACGTGTCGTTCAAGCGAGACTTCATGCTCGCGTACGGCATGTTCGACGAGACCCTCGCGTACTTCGAGGACGTGGAGTGCGGCTATCGCCTGTCCGAGCACGGCATGTATCTGCACTTTCTTCCGGAGGCGCGTGGGCAGCACCTGCAACAGTTCGATCTCGACAAGATGCCGGCGAAGGCTCGCGTGATCGGCCGGAGCCTGTACGAGTTCGAGCACCGCGTGCCGGAGAACGAAGCGCGGGAGATCCGTGCGCGGCACGGCATCCTGAGCCGGGACTTGCCGCCGCGTGTGCTCCTTCGCCGCCTCCTCAACCGCGCCGGCTTCGCCCTCCTGGCGAACCCGCCGGTGTTGGGCGTGCTGCGCCGCCTGGCCGCGCGAACCCCGACGCGGACGCGCACATCCGATCTCTACCACTACGTCCGCTTCCGCCACCACATGCGCGCGGCCTACCGCGAGGCGAGCCGCGAGGCACGTCAGCGCGCGCGCACGCGGCGCGTGCCGGACGCCTGAGCGCGCCCGCGCCTCACCGCCGGACGAGCACGAGCGACGTGGCCGAGTGGGCGGGAAAGCGGTAGACGAACCTGTTGCCGCTGATCGACACCGCCGTCGAGTCGAAGGTGATCTGGTTCCCGTTGTAGAACTGCGGATCAGCCGGGTCCACGGCCTGCCTCGGCACGCCCAGGCCCGGCGCCTTGACGATGCCGGTGCCGGTGTTCGCGTCCATGCTCGCGCCGTCCAGCGTCCAGGCCATCGCCGTGGCCGCCGGCTTGAAATCCTGGAGCGAGATCGTGGCGTCGATGTCGCGATCGAAGTGCTTGTTGATGCCGATGATGTAGAGATGGCTCCCGTCGGCGCTCAGGCTCGACACGAGGTCGAGGTAGGGTGCGTTCTTCACCGCCGCCACGGCGCCGATTGCCTGGCTGTCGAACGTCGGGCCGTCGGTGGTCGACCGGATGAGCCGCGTCCCGAAATGCCGCGTGAAGAGCTGGATGGCGTAGTACCGCGGGGTCGGGATCCAGTGGGGGTTGAGCGGGAAGGAGGTGTTGTTCGATCCGATGACACCGAACGCGGCGAAATCGTTCAGCAACTGGAAATTGGCCACCTCCACGCGCGGCGCTTCGATGAACGTCTTGAGCACGCTCGCCGCGAACAACGCCGACCCCAGGGTCTTCACGTGATCCACCCAGCGGCTGTGGTTGTTGAAGTTGAAGGCCGGTCCCCACTCGGTGACCGCGATGTCGATCTTCCCGCGCTTGTCCGGCGGCGCGTAGCGGTCGATGGTGTCGGTCACCTGGGCGAGGTTGCCGGCGATCAGCTTCGGCGCCGCCAGCATGGCCGTGTACACGGTGCGGAAGTCCGCGTTCTCGTCCTGCGGTGAGAGGAGCGGGGCGTAGGCGTCGTGGACCGAGACGAGGTCGATCTGATTTCCGTCGCGCTGCAGGACCGTCCGCAGCCAGTGCGGATATCCCATGAAGTCGTACGGCCCGTAGTTGACGCCGCCGATCGCGGCGATCGTGATCCCGGGGTCGGCGGCGCGCATCGCGCTCGCGAACTGCGCGAAGCGGCTGGCGTACGTGGCGGGCGGCACGGTCACGGCCTGCGACACCGGCGTGGGCTCGTTCAGATAGAGCTCGTTGCCGACTTCCCAGAATTGAACGCGGCGCCGCTGGCCGTTCACGTACTTCACCCACCCCGCGGCCTCCGACGCCGTGCCGGTGCCCGCGTTCACCGTGAGCAGCAGGTGCGCCCCCACGTCGTGGGCGAACTCCAGCGCCTCGTTGGTGCCGAACAGCGGCTGCGACTCTTCGTTCCGTCCCGGCTGGTGCTTCACCACCGGCCGCTGGGCCGGGGGCCCGATGCCGTCGCGCCAGTTGTAGAAGTCGGAGAGGTACCCGCCGGGATACCGGATCAGGGTGACGCCGAGATTGCGCGTGAGCGAGGCGACGACCGGATCCGGGCCCTTGCCCGGGAGCCACAGGCCTAGCCCGTTCCACCGCCACTCGACGTTGGCGCCGTAGAGCGTGGACGGAATCGTCCGGAGTACGGCGTTCGCGTTCACGCTGACGGTCGCGGTGAGCGGCGGACCGCTGGTCACCGGCGGCGTCGCGGCGGCCGGGGTCGGCGTGGACGCGCCGCCGGCGGACGCGACGGACTCGCTTCCGACCGGGACCACCGACACGTCGTCGAACCACGACGCGCCCGAGTGGCCGTTGCTCATGCAGATGAGCACCAGTTGGACCGACGGATCATTCGGCACCGTGTACACGCCGGAACGCCGTTGCCACTCCGGCTTCGCTCCGCCGGCCTGGAAGAGCATGTCCGGCTTGCCCTGGGGAACGCCTTTCACCAGGGACATGATGCCCAGAATGCCCTGCGTGTTCCCCTGGCTGGCCACGTATCCGGAGAATTCGACCTTCCGGCCGGCGTACGCGCCGCCGGGAATGATCTGGATCACCGAGAGCGGATCCTGCGCCACGTTCTTGTCGTTGGGCGCGAGCTTCAGCGACGCCCTTCCCGAAACGAAGCGCGAGGTGTCCGTCGTCACGGTTCCTTTGTGGCCGCTCCGGGCAAGGTCCCAGGTCCATCCCGCCGGGACGCCGTGCCCCGGATTCTCGAATCCGGGGTTCGTGACGAGCTGGACGTGCTGTGCCGGGCTCAGTGGCTGTGCGAAGGCCGATGCACCGGGAGTTCCCTTACCGACGCAGCGATAGGCGCCGGCGGCGAGCAGCAGGGCGCCGAGGCCGGACACGATGAGGAGGCGGCGACGCCGTGGGGGGGTGCTGGAAGTGCTGGGCGTGCGGATTGTGGACATATCGTCGTATTATTGGTTCCCGCCTAGGCAGGTTCTCCCCACCGCTCCCGCACCGGTGCTCATTCCGATCGTACTGCCCATGAAGCCCTCCGTCAGCGTCATCATGAACGTCCAGAACGGCGAAACCTATCTGCGCGAAGCGATGGACAGCGTCTTCGCGCAGGATTTCGAGGATTGGGAGCTGATTGTGTGGGACGACTGCTCGACCGACTCGACCCCGGAGATCGTCCATTCCTACCACGACCCCCGTATGCAATACATTCGTTCCCCAAACCTGGTTCCACTCGGACGGGCGCGCCAGATCGCCCTGAACGAGGCCCGGGGCGAATGGGTCGGGTACCTCGATCAGGACGACATCTGGGAGCCGCACAAGTTGCGGCTGCAGGTCGAGCTGGGATCCCTGGACCCACAAGTCGGATTGGTGTATGGTCGGACCCTCAGCTTCGACGGGTCGGGCCGGCGGCAGGACTTCGACCACAAGCACGAGTACGAGCCCCTGCCCGAGGGCGACATCTTCGAACGCCTGTTCCACGAGGCGTGTTTCATCGCGATGAGCGCCATTCTGTTCCGGCGGTCGGCGCTGCAGGAGCTGGGCGCCGTGCCCGAGCAGGTGCGGATGATCCCGGATTATTACATGTTGCTCGGCGTCTCCGAACATCACGAGGCCCGGGCCGTAGAGCAGGTGATCTGTCATTACCGCTGGCATGCCGACAACATGACCTTCCGCTATTACAAGGAGCTGCATCACGAGTGCCTGTGGTTGATCGACCACTGGTCCGACGCGCTGGACCCCGGCCTCGCGGCCCATCGGAGACGGGTGCATCAGACCAACATCGCCTACAAGGAGCTGCAGCAGCGGCAGACGATGCTGCAGGGACTCGCCCGCCTGGTGCAGCACGGCTCGGTGCCGTATCTCCTCACGCGGCCTTTCGCGCGTACATTCCGGTCGTTCAGGCGCCGGGTGCAGCGGCCGTACTGGCTCGGCGCCGCCTGACCCCACCTCCTTCCGACTCACCCGATGCAACACGATAGAAGCTGGAAGGATCTGGCCGTCTTCGGCGGCCCGCCGCGATTCGTTCGGCCATTGCACGTCAACCGTCCGAACGAGGCGAACCGGCAGCGGCTCTTCGCCAGGCTCGAGGGGATGCTCGACCGCCGCTGGTTCTCGGACGGCGTGCTGGTGCGCGAATTCGAGGCCGAGATCGCCCGGATCACGGGGACCCGCCACTGCGTCGCCACGTGCAACGGCACGCTCGCCCTGGAGGTGGCCGCGTCGGCCATGGGGCTGACGGGCGAGGTGATCGTTCCGTCGTTCACGTTCTTCGCCACGGCGCAGGCGCTGCGCTGGCTCGGCCTCGAGCCGCTGTACTGCGACGTCGATCGGGGGACGCACAACATCGATCCGGACCACGTGAAGCGCCTGATCTCGCCGCGCACGAGCGCGATCATGGGCGTCCACCTGTGGGGGAATCCGTGCGACGTGGACGTGCTGCAGGACATCGCCGACCGGCACGGCCTGTCCCTGCTCTTCGACGCGGCCCACGCCTTCGGCTGCACGCACCAGGGCCGGGCCATCGGCGGATTCGGCGCCGCCGAGGTGTTCAGCTTTCAGGCGACGAAGTTCGTCAACTCGGGAGAGGGCGGGGCGATCACCACCAACGACGACGCTCTGGCGGAACGCCTGCGGGCGGCCCGGGACCTCGGGTTCGACGACTCGGATCAGGTGATCGGGCCCGGCACGAACGCGAAGATGTCGGAGCTCAGCGCGGCCATGGGGCTCACGTACCTGGAGCACATGGACGAGTTCATCCAACGCAACCGCGACACCCTGGACCGATATCGCGAGGGGCTCGCGGGGATTCCCGGCATCGAGTTGTTCGACATCGACGGCATCCGCCGGGGCAATGCCCAGTTCGTCGTCAGCATCGTGGATGAGAAACGTTCGGGCATCTCGCGCGACGCCATCCTGCGCACGCTCCGCGCCGAGAAGATCCTGGCGAAACGCTATTTCCATCCCGGATGCCATCGCCTCGACCCCCTCTACCCCGGCTCCGACGGGGCGCCCGGGGAGCCGCTGCCGGCCACGGAGCAGCTCACGCGCACGGTGTTGGTCCTGCCCGGCGGCGCGTCCATCGCGGCCGACGAAGTGGACGGCGTCTGCGAGACGCTCCGGCTCATTCTGACGCACGGTGCGGAGATTCAGGCCGCGCTGCTCGACGTCGAGGAGCCCGTACGCACACCCGCGGCCGGCTCCGCGGCGGTGCACCCCGTTCCGACAAAGCGTCCGCGCGGCAAACGCCGGTGAGCGACGAGAAGCTCAGAGATCTCTGGGCGTCCGGCGAATCCAAGCCCCTGGTCTTCATCATGGGCCTGCACCGTTCCGGCACGACCATCCTCTACGAATTCCTGTCGCGCGTACTGCCGGTGGCGCCGGTGACGCTCCAGGATGTGGTGTTCTTTGCCCGCATGGTCGACAGCCGGCTGAAGGACGAAGGCCGGAGCGACCGCCAGTGGCTCGTCGAGTACTTCGAGGCGAACGGTCTCGCAAAACGCGGGCTGGACGACATCGCGTTGACGCCCGAGACGGTGGAGGAGTACGGCTGGATCCTGAAACGCGAAGCGGGTTCGCTCGCCCTGAACGCACGGACGCTGCCGACGTTCCGCGACCTCACACGCAAGCTCTCGTGGATGCACGGCGATGCGTCGGCGCTGCTCCTCAAGAATCCGTGGGATACCGCCGGCGCGCCGTGGATTGCGTCGGCGCTGCCCGAGGCGCGCTTCGTGTTCCTGCTCCGCGATCCGATCGAGATCGCGAATTCGGAGCTGAGGAACGCCCAGCGCATGTACGCCGGGGAGAAGAGCCCCCTGGTGCAGTTGCTGACGACCGGTATCCCGCAGATGCGCTTCTACCTCGGCCTCGCGCGCTTCGGCCATCGTGTGCTGGGCAATCGGCGCTCGGAGCGCGTCCTGATCTCGTGGATTCTGAAGGACGTGGTGAACAACCTTCGGGAGTTCCGGTCGGGCGTGTCGCGCCTCCCGGCCTCCCGGGTCGTTGAGATCCGCTACGGCGATCTGGTGGACGACACGGAGCAGACGCTCCGGCGCGTGGCGGACTTCCTGCAGCTGCCCATCTCCGACACCGTGCGCGAGCTGCGCGGGCGCCGGCGCTCCGGGGGGCTGCACCCGGCGCTCGAGGCGCGGCGCGCCGAATTCGAGGAACGGATCGAGCGCGAGGGGCTCGGGTGGGCACTGGGCGCATGAACACTCCGCAGCATCCCGTGACGCGCCACCCCGGGACCCTCTCGGCCCACGGGCTGGGCCGGAAGATGTTCCGCAACACCAGCGCGCTGGTGGTGGGGCGCAACCTCATCGCCCTGGGCCGTCTGGCGGTCGTCGCGGTCATCAGCCGCCGATTCGGCACGTCGATGTTCGGCGAGTACGCCATCATCGTCGCGTGGCTGCAAATCGCCGAGTGGATCCTGGATTTCGGCACGACCGACGTGTTCGTCCGCGAGGTCAACCGCGAGCCGGGCCGGCGAAAGCGGCTGGTCCGCATCTTCCTCGCGCTGAAGATCTTCCAGGCGCCGCTCTCGGTGCTCGTGCTCAGCGTCGGGTTGCTCGTCATGGGGTATTCCCACGCCGTGGTGCGCGCCGGCCTGGTGGCCAGCGTGAGCCTGTTCTTCATGGCCGGGGTCATCATGGCGCGGGCGAGCTTCAAGGCCGCCCTCGTGATGGAGCGCGAGGTCCTCTCGGAGCTGGTCTCGGTCGCGGTGATGGTGGGCCTGCTCTTGTTCCTCGCGCACGTTCACGCGGGGCTGGTCGCGGTCATGGCCGCGTACGCCGCGTCGCGCGGCATCTTCCTCGTGGGGTGCCTGATCTTCTCCCACGGCGCCATCGAGCCGTCGGTGGCCGGCGTGGAGCGGTCGGAGATCCAGTGGGCGGCCAGAGCCTCGTTCGCCATGGGGCTCATCGGCTTCGTCGTGGTGCTGCACAACGCGGCCGATCTGCTCATCCTGTCCAAGCTGGCCAGCCTCCAGGACGTGGCGATCTATTCCGCGGCGCAGCGGTTCACCGTCCCGCTCATGATGGGGATGGGCGCGATCTCGTTCTCGTTCTACCCGGTCCTCGCGTTCGTCAACGAGCCGGAACGGTTCCGGGAAACATGCAAGCGCGCGATGACCACGACTTTCCTGCTGAGCGGCCTGGCGGTTTCGGTCCTCTGGTCGGGCGCCGAGTTCCTGATCGGCATCGTGGGCCACCAGCTCGTCCCGGGCGCCAACGTGCTGCGGGTGCTGGCGGTCATGTACTCCATCAAATCCGTGTCGCTCGTCATCGGACCGGTCCTCTTCCTGGTCCAGGCCGAGAACTACGCGCTCGCGTACATGTGCATCTCGCTCGCCACGAAGGTGGTGGTCCTCTCCATCCTGGCGCCGCGGTACGGATACATGGGCGTCGCCTACGGGACGCTCGCCGTGGAAACCCTGGTGCTGGCCCCCGCCACGCTGTCCATGGTGTATCGCCGGACGGGCTTCTTTCTGCCGATTCCCGACGCCCTCCGCGTGGCGCTCGTCGTGATCCTGGTCCTCACGATCACGCCGATGGTGGCGCAGCGGGGCACCTTCGGCGCCATGGTCCTGGCCGGGGCCCTGTACTCGGTGCTGGTCGTCGTCACCGGGGCCCTCCGGATCTCGGATATCAGAACGCTGATGACCCGCCAGGGTGCGTGAGGGGCGGGCCGCCGCCCGGCCGCCTACCGGCCGGCGCGGCGGACGTCGTCGATCGCCCGCTCGTACGTCTTCAGCAGACCTTCCAGGTGCACCGGCGCGGTCCACCGGCTCATGGCCTTGGCGCGTGCGTTTCGGCCCATCCGGCGCAGGAGGTCCACGTCGTCCCACAGCCGGCGGACCTTCTCGGCCAGATCCCGGGCGTCCCCGGTTTTGAAATGGAGCCCGTCCACGCCCTCTTCGATGAGGTACTGGATGGCACCCATGTCCGACCCGATCAGGGGAATCCCGTGGCTCATCGCCTCGGCGCCCACGAGCCCGAAGGTCTCGAACCAGATGCTCGGCGAGACCACGATCCGCGCGCCGCGGTAGAAGGCGTTGAGATCGTCCCGCCCCGACGTCACGACAACGTCGGCGTTGGGCGGCAGCGGGACGTTGGAGAAGAAGTTCTTGTTGCGGGACAGCCGGAACGGGAGGCCGCAGATCTCCGACGCCTCGAGGAAGGTCGCAATCCCCTTCTCCGGCACGAACCGGCCGCCGAACGCCACGTACGTGCCCGCGCCGGGATCGGCCGGCTCCGGCGGGATGTCCACGAAGTGCGTCACCAGATCGATGCGCTCACGGCCGAAGCCCGAATGCTGCGCCATCCAGTCGCGGGTGAACTCCGAGCTCACGATGAGCCGCGTGATGTTGTCGGCGGCGAGACGCAGGGTCCGGAGCATCGTCGTGTACGCCGACACGATGAGACTCTCCGTCAGATTGCCGCGGCAGTTGTGGAGGGCGGCCCGGTACTCGTGGCCGCCCAGGCACTCCGTGCAGATCTTCCCGTTGCGGAAGTGGTTCCGCACGGGACAGGTCAGGAAGTAGTCGTCGCACGTCATGACGACGGGCACTCCCCGCTCCGCGCAGGCCCGGAACACCCAGGGGGAGATCAGCGGGAACACGTCCCACGCGTGCACGACGTCCGGCCGGAATTCGTCGAGGGTCCGTTTGAACTCCCGCACGGCCTCGGGCGCGTAGAAGGCGTGGGTGCCCGCGGTGAGCCGTCCGACGAGGTTCTGCGGAAGACCCTTGCTGTTCCGCGTGAACTCGCGGACCTCAGCGCCGTGCTCGCGGACGAGCCGCACCGTGGCGGCCGTGGCGTTGAGGGATCCGTTGCCGCCACGGTGGTAGTTGTACGCGTACAGGACTTTCACGTAGGGGCGAAGCTCCTCGGGGCGGGCCTCAGACGACTTTGGGCGTCGGGAGGGGGATGATGAAGCGGTTCCGGTATCCCTTCTGATCCCGGAAGAAGCGCATGATCTCTGCCTTGAAATTCCACGCGCCGATGAGAATGTAATCGGGCTCGTACGCCAATAGCTCGTCGGGCGAGACGACGGGGATCCGCACCCCCGGACAGAGCAGCCCCTGCTTGCGGGGGTTGGCGTCGCCCATCGCCGCCAGCAGGTCCTTCGTGATGCCGCAGTAGTTGAGCATCGTCATGGCCTTGGCTGCCGCGCCGTATCCCACCACGCGCTTGCCCTCGGCCGCCAGCCGCTCGAGCAGCGCGCGCAGATCGCTCCGCTGCTTTCTGACGCCGTCCGCGAAGTCGGCCCATCCCTCCGGGCGGTTGAGGCCGATGAGCGTCTCCAGGTCCAGCAGCGCGTGATCGCCCCGGGGCGTGGCCGCCTCCTCGTGCATCACCTCGAACAGGAACGAGCCCCCGTTCATCGGCACGAAGTTCACGTCGGTCAGCTTGAGGCCGAACAGCGCCAGCACGTTCGCCACCGAGCCGACGGTCAGGTACGACAGGTGCTCGTGGAAGATCGTGTCGTACTGCAGCTCGTTGCGGAGGAAATAGGCGTAGGGGCTCTCGAGCAGGCAGACGCCGTGCGGCGCGAGCAGCCGCTTGATGCCGTCCACCAGGTCGCGCAGCGTGCTGACGTGCCCCAGCACGTTGCGGGCGACGATCACGTCCGCCTGGCCCCGCTCGGCGACGATCCGGTCCGCCACCGCGCGGCCGAAGAAGTCCCGGATCGAGGGAATCCCCCGCTCGTCGGCCTCCGCGGCCAGGTTCGACGGGTCCACGCCCAGAATGTCGAAGCCGTCGGCCCGGTAGTGCTCGAGGAAGAAGCCGTCGTTGCTCGCCACCTCGACGAGGAACCGTCCCACCCGCTCCAGATACCGGTCCCGCGTGCGGGCCGAGAACCAGCGCGCGTAGTCCTTCGTGGTCTGCGACGTGGCGGTGACCCACAGGAACGAGCTGAAGAGCTGCTCGCGGGGGACCTCATCGCGGATCTGGATCAGCGAGCACCTGGTGCACATGACGAGCGTGATCGGCCGCCGGATCCGATCGTCGGTCCCACTCTCGTCGGCCACGAACGCGTTGGCCAGCGGCAGGTCTCCGAGGTCGAGCAGCACCGCGATGTCGGTGCCGCCGCACGCGCGGCACGCGAAGCCGTCTTGGATGGTC
This sequence comes from Gemmatimonadaceae bacterium, assembly GCA_046706905.1. GTDB lineage: Bacteria > Gemmatimonadota > Gemmatimonadetes > Gemmatimonadales > Gemmatimonadaceae > JAGWRI01. The sequence goes on along the minus strand of JBJKPA010000043.1, from coordinate 27,015 downwards.
ACAGCTCCTCCGTCGCCCAGGCGATTCCCTTCTCGACAGCCGACTGCGAGTACTCCTCGATCTGCTGCGCGGTGAACGCGTACATGTCGGTGGACGGGCCCGAGTAGAACCGCTCGTACCACGCCACGATGGCGTCGAGCGTCCGGTCCACGCTCCACGCCGAATGCCACCGAAGCTCGTTGTGCGCCTTGGTGCAGTCCAGCCGGAGCAGCAGCGCTTCCTTCTTGGACTGGTCGCGGTTGACGACCAGTCGCGTGCGGCTGGGCCAGCGTCCGAGGATGCCCCGCACCACCTCCTCCACCGTGGGCACGCCGTCGCCGTCGGGTCCGATGTTCCAGGCCGAGCAGTATTTGCGATCCTTGGTGAGGAGCGCCCCCAGCCAGAGGTACGCACTCAGCGGCTCGAGCACGTGTTGCCAGGGCCGGACCGCGTCGGGATTCCGCACGGCGATGTCGGCATTGGATGCGATGGCGCGCACGGTATCGGGCACGATCCGGTCCTGGGCCCAGTCGCCGCCGCCGATGACGTTCCCCGCCCGCGTGGACGCCACGCGGATGTCCGTCGGCGGATTCGTGGACGCCTGAAACCGCTCGTCCCGGTAGACTCCGATCGCCAGCTCGGCGCAGGCCTTGCTCGCGCTGTAGGGGTCGTATCCGCCCAGCTGATCGCCCTCGCGGTATCCCGCCGACGTTCCGACGTTGCGGTAGCACTTGTCGCTGCTGATGGCGACGATCGAGCGAATGGAATCCGTGACCCGGGCGGCCTCGAGCGTGTTGACCGTGCCCATCAGGTTCGTGTCGAACGTGTAGCGGGTCTGCTCGTACGACAGCCGCACCAGCGGCTGCGCGGCGAGGTGGAACACGACTTCCGGACGGTGCTCGACGAATACCTGCCGCACCTTCTCGTAGTCGCGGATGTCGCCGTCGATGTGCGTGATCCGCTCCCAGAGGCGACACGCTTCGAAGTTGGACGGCTGCGTCGGCGGCGCGAGCGAGTACCCGATGACCCGGGCGCCCAGGTGCGTGAGCCAGATCGAGAGCCAGGAGCCCTTGAACCCCGTGTCTCCGGTCACCAGAACCGTCTTGTTCCGATAGAATCCTCCGAACGGCGCGATCAAGGGCGAACCTCCTCGGCGTGTTCTCGATACCAGGGAATGGTCTTCTCGATGCCGCATTCCAGCGAGACCGTCGCGTGCCAACCCAACGCCGACTTCGCCCGGGCACAGGAAGAATGGGTGCGTGAAAGGGACCCGGTCGGCTGCCCCAGGATCCGCGGCTCCAGATCCGTGCGTCCCATCCGGGCGAGCACGGTCGAGACGACCTGCGTGACCGACACCGGCTGCTCGCATCCGAGATTGAACGTCCACTCCGGTACGTCCGCCCGGTCGAGCGCCGTCGCGATGCGCAGACAGCCGTCGACGGCATCCTCGACGTACAGGTAGTCCCGCTCGGGCGTCCCGTCGCTCAGCACGGTCGGTCGTTCGTCGCGGAGCACGGCGCGGATGACCCCGGGGATCAACCGGTCGAAGTTGAGGTCGCCACCGCCGTAGAGGTGGCTCATGCGGGCCACGCCGACGCGCTGGTCGAAATGCTCCCGATAGCCGCGCGCGATGGTCTCGGCGCAGATCTTGGAGATCGCGTACGGCCTGGAGGCGACGGGGGGCGAATCCTCGGTATAGACCTCGCTCGGCGAATCGCCGTAGACGCCCTCGCTCGACGCCACGACGACGCGAACCGGCCGGCCCGCGCATCGCAACGCCTCGAGCAGGGACCACGTGCCTCGCACGTTGGTCTCGAACGTGCCCGCCGGATCGGCGGCCGCGCGCGGTACCAGCGGCTGGGCCGCCAGGTGGAAGACCGTGTCGACCCCTCGCGTGGCGACGGTCCCGCGGATGAGGTCGCCGTCATCGAGTCCCCCCTGCACCAACGCGACCGCGGGCGGCAGGCCGGTCCCGCCGGCATACGCGCGCCTGGACAGCCCGATGACCGTCGCCCCCTCGTTCAGGAGACGACGGCAAAGCCAGGAACCCAGGAGGCCCGTGCATCCGGTGACGAGCACCGAGCGCCCGCGCCAGTCGGAGACCGAGTGCGTCATTTCTTCGAGAGGAGCTGGATCAGCCTGAACTGGAAGTACACGCCGCCGATCTGGCTCAGCGTCTGCAGCGGGAGCCTCACGACCTCGTCGATGAACCGCGACACCTGACTGCGTCCGTTCTCCGGCACGAACACGATGTCGTCCGGCTCGAGCAGCGTCATCCGCATGGCGAAGATGGGGCCCGGTTGTCCACCGGCGCGATTGTCGATCGGGATCGCCCGCAGACGCCCGTCCTGACCCAGACGGATCACGACGGCCTGGCTCGCGTTGGCCGACTTGAGCAGCCCGCCGGCCAGCGCGATCGCCTGCGCCGCGGTGGGCGCGTCACGCAGCGCCACGACCCGGTTGGTGGTGACCTCGCCCAACACGTACACGGAGGGCGGCGGAACATCGACCGCCAGCACGCTGACCTCGGGGTTCACCATGATCTTGGCGAACTTCTGCGTCAGTGAATCGCGGAGCTCCATCGGCGTGAGGCCGGCCGCCTTGACGTCGTTGATCAGCGGGAGGCTGATGAAGCCGTCCGGCCGCACGATCACGGTGCGCGAGACTTCGGGCGAATCACGCACGTCCACTTCGAGGCGATCGCCCGGAGACCAGACGTACACCTTCCGGAATCTTCCTTCGGCCGTCACGATGTCCTTCGGGACGGCGATCGAGGACACGTTGGGGCGCGCGCTCACGCAACCCGCCAGGAGTAGGAGGGCACAGGAGGAAATGCGCGCGATTCTGAGCATGGGCAGGCGGGAGACGAGGTTGCGGATCGGGGATGGGCCGGGTATGGTGACCATTGGCTGGCGAAACTCTACGGTGAGCGGTCGGAAGCGAAGATGCCACCATATGGGCCGTCATTCAACTGATCACGGGCCGCCTCTACAAGCTCTTGTCGGCTCGCGAGCCCAGCCGTCCGCGTTCCCGGCGGCAACCCCGGCGTGGCTCCCGCGCCGATGTCTCGGGTACCCACACGGATTTCGGACTTCCTTGACCGCCATGGACCGTGAGATTCCCGAACGGGGAGGTGCGGCATAGCTTCGACCACCCTGCTGGCCACCGTGATCATTCCGGCGTTCGGCCGCACCGAACTGTTGGAGAAGGCCGTTCGCTCGGCGATCGCGCAGGACCTGGATCCCGGGCAATTCGAGGTCATCGTCGTCGACAGCTCCGCCGACGAATCCAACGCGGAAATGGTCCGCCGCCTGGCGCCCGATGCGAGGTGTGCGCTCCGCTGTCTGCGGAAGGAGCCCGAAGGTCCGGGACCGTCACGCAATCTGGGCGTGAAGGAAGGCCGCGGCCGGTACCTCGCGTTCCTCGACAGCGACTGCCAGGCCGCGCCGGGTTGGCTGCGGAGCGGACTCGCCGCCTTCGACGACCGCGTTGGTCTCGTGCAGGGAAAAACGATTCCCGAGACGGGCGTGCCGCACAGCGTGTTCAACCGCTCGCTGGAGATCCTCGAGGAGAGCTACTTCTACGAGACCGCCAACGTCTTCTACCGACGGGAGGCGTTCGAGACGGCCGGGGGCTTCCGCGCCGACCGGAAGGGTGACCGCGCCTACATCGCGGGCGGGGAGGACGCGGACGTGGCCTGGACCGTGAAGTGGAATGGATGGGAGAGCCGGTTCGCGGAAGACGCCGTCGTGACACACGTGGTCGTTCGCATGCCGGTGAGGCGGTGGTTCCTGGAGACCCAGGTGATCACGGTGCCACTTCTCGTGAACTGGCACCCCGAACTGCGGCGATTCTTCTTCGCCCGCTACTTCTACAACCGCAATCAGGCGTTCTTCGCCCTGGGCCTCGTCGGGTTGGGCCTCGGCTTCATTCACCCATTGGGCTTCCTGCTCTGGATCCCATGGGTCTTCGATCGTGCATGGGAGCCATCGAAAACGCTCACGGGTCCGCTCCGAATCCTCCGGCCGGCGCTCTATTTTCCGCGCGACCTCGCGATGTTCGGGGCACTGACGTGGGGAAGCATCCGGAGCCGCGCGCTCCTTCTCTAAACGTGTGTAGTGACTCGGTGATCTGAGTCACAAGAGCGACGTAACCTGCGCTGCCACGCAGGCTTGCTCCGCACGGTGCGCGAGGTGTGTCGCAATTTGGCTTCCTTATTCGATCCTTCCTTGCCCATGGGTTCAGGCGGGCGTAATATCGGCGTCTGGGTTTTTAGTACCTAGCGCCTGGGCAATTCGCCCCAGGCGTCCCTGTTTCCTGGTCACCCGTTTTCATGAGACAGCGAGCGGAAGGCTGGCTTCGCGCCGTCGGCATCTTCGATCAGCTGTTGATCGCGGCATTGCTGACGTGGCTATGGACCTCGGTGACCACCGAGGGCCATACCGGCCTTTACCTCGCGCTGCTGCTCACCCCCTTCTGGGGGTACCTGCATCGCTACTTCGGCCTGTACGACTCCCACCGTCTTGGGGGATGGCGTACGGTGTTCTCCGCCATCCTCACGGCCTCGACGATCGGCTTTCTCGCCGGTGCCGCGGTAATCGCGGCCACGCGTCTGTGGCCGCTCATCACGACGCTCGCCGACTTCGTCGCGCTGTGGATCACGCTCTCGCTGCTCTGGCGGGGCGTGGCGTACAACATCCTCTACGCGCTCCGCCGGCGCGGCGCCGATCAGCGCCGAGTCCTGATCATCGGCACGTGGGAGAAGGCCGTCGAGCTGGCGCATCAATTCCGCGACCGGCCGGAATGGGGCTTCCAGGTGAGCGTCGTCGGGATGGGGCCACCGGAGGCGCGGAAGTTCCTCCACTTCCCCCCGGGGGCGGCCTATGTGGAAGCGCCGGTGCCCCGGGAGCGGGACTCGCTCGGATCCGATCTCGAGAAGATCCTGCAGGACACCGTCGTGGACGAGATCCTCATCGCGGTGCACTCGCGGGATCTCGGCGCCGAGCAGGAGGCCGTCCGGCTGTCGCGCGCTTACGGCGTGCTGTGCCGCGTGGCGCTGGGCGCCGATGCGGACGACCTGGTGCCCACGGACGTCGGCTTCATCCCCGGCCACCTCGCGCTCACGGTGCACGACAGCTGCGGGAACGCCGACAAGCTCGAGGTCAAGCGCGCGCTCGACATCGTGCTCTCGTCCGTGCTGCTGGTCCTGCTGAGCCCGCTGTTCGTGCTGCTGGCGATCCTGGTCAAGTTGTCCTCGCCGGGGCCCGTGCTGTTCAAGCAAACCCGTATGGGGTTGCGGGGGCGCCAGTTCGTCATGATCAAGTTCCGGACGATGGTGGAGGGCGCCGATTCGATGCTCCATCTGGTGGCGCATCGCAACATCACCGGCGGCCCGATCTTCAAGGCCCCGGGCGATCTGCGCGTGACCAGCATCGGGAAGATCCTGCGCCGGCTGAGCCTCGACGAGCTGCCGCAGCTCTTCAACGTCCTGCGGGGCGACATGAGCCTCGTGGGCCCGCGCCCGCTCCCGCTCCACGAATCCATGGCGATCGCGGGCGAATTCAGACGCCGATTCGCCATGAAGCCGGGACTCACCTGCCGGTGGCAGGTGCAGGGACGGAACGACATTCCCTTCGCGCAGTGGATGCAGCTCGACGTCGACTACGTGGACAACTGGACGCTGACCGAAGACCTGAAGCTGCTGCTGCGCACCGTTCCGGCCGTCTTCTCCGGCAAGGGGGCATACTGACCGTGCAGACTCACTCCCGATCGCTCCCGGTGGTCATCCTCTGCGGCGGCAAGGGAACGCGTTCCTATCCCTATACCGACCATTTCCCCAAGGCCCTGATGCCGATCGGAGGCCGGCCCATCATCGTGCACCTGATGGAGATCTACGCACGGCAGGGTCATACGGACTTCCTCCTCGCCGCCGGCCATCGCCAGGAGATCCTGGCCGACTACTTCGACGGCAAGTTCCGGGACTGGAACATCCGCGTGCTGGACACCGGTGAGGACACCGACACCGGCGATCGCATCCGCCGATGCGAGGCGCACCTCGATGGGCGGTTCATGGTCACGTACGGCGACGGACTCGGCAACATCGACCTCGACGCGCTGCTCGCGTTCCACAAGAAGTGCGGCGGGCTCGCGACCGTGACGACCGTGCCGCTACGCTCGCAGTACGGCACGGTCGAGTTCACGGCGTCGCAGCAGGTGCTCCGGTTCCGCGAGAAACCCGTGATTCCGGATCATTGGATCAATGCCGGATTCTTCGTGTTCGAGAAGGGCGCCTTCAAGCAGTGGGAGGGGACGAACCTCGAAGGCGACGTCCTCCCGGCGCTCGCCGCCACGGGCGACCTCTACGCCTATCAGCACGAACGTTTCTGGCGCTCGATGGATACGAGCAAGGATCAGCAGGCCATAGAAAGCCTGTCCAAGGGGGGCGAACCGCCCTGGATGGAGGGGCTGGAGGAGTCCGGGGCTGCGTCGCTCGAGTTTCCCACGCGCGCGGCCTCGGCAGCGTCGTGACCGCACGCGTCATGGGAAGGACCCGGCCCGGGAGGGATACGCAGGATGGCCGCAGGGGAGATGTGAGATGAGTCCTAACGAACTGATGGAGCCGGGCAGGGGTGGGTTTGGCGACGAGGACATGTTCGACCTCGGAGCCTTCCTGCAGCTCTTCACGGGGGCGGTCAAGCACAACAAGGCCCTGATCCTGATCACGTGCGCGCTCACGCTCTTCGCGACCACCGTGTACGTGGTGCTCTGGCCGGCGGACTACCAGGTCAAGGCGCACATCATGTCGGAACAGGACATGGATCCGGCCCGCGACCAGTTCTACTCGAACTGGGAAGTGTTCCGGAAGTTCAACGCCAAGGACGAGCTGCAGCTGTTCACGAGCGGACCGGTGCTGGGCAAGGTCATCGTGGCCCGGAAACTCACCTATCCGCAGGTATACCACTCGTTCCTGGATCAGCTCTCGTGGCTGTGGGACCAGTCGTGGCCCGGTCGGGGATACAAGGCCGTGAAGAACTGGATCGACCCGGATCCCTACGCCACGCCCGAGACCAACAAGCTCAAACAGGCCGGCCGGACGCTGGACGGATTGAAGTCCGGACTGGACATCAAGAGCGATGAGGACTCGTACGTCGCCACCATCACGGCCGATGGGCCCACGCCCGCGATCGCGGACATCACCAACGACGTGATCAACGCGTACCTCGCCTACCGCAAGAAGCTGTTCAGCAAGGAGGCGGAGACGGCGTACCACGTGCTCGATCAGCAGGTCGCCGACGCCCGCCGGGAAGTGGACAGCATCGCCGCCAAGCGCGACGCGTTCGCCAAGGCGCACGGGCTGTACGTCAAGTTCCAGAAGGACGCCCAGGACGTGAATCAGTTGACGAACGTCGAGATGAACGCCGCGCAGCTCCGGTCCCAGATCGCCTCCATCCAAGCCAGCCTCCGCGAGAACACCGCCCAGCTCAAGAACGAGCCCCCCGACGTGGTGCTCTCCTCGGAGCAGGAGGTCAATCCCCTCCGCCAGAGCGCGCAGCAGCACCTGCTCGACCTGCAGTCGTCGCTCATCGCCGTGCGCACCCGGTACCGGGAGGACTCGCCCGAGGTCACCGATATCAAGGCGCAGATCGCGAAGGTGCAGGAGCTCATCGCGACCGAGCCCGAGTACATCGACCAGAGCGTGACCAAGGGTGTCAATCCCAACCACCAGAATCTCCTCCAGACCCGCGAGCAGCTCGAGGCCAGCCTCAGGGGCGCCCAGGCCTCCCTCGCCTCCACCGAGCAGACCGACGAATCCATGAAGAGCCGCCTCGCGAGCCTGCCCGTGGTGATGGATCAGTCCGCGGACCTCGACCGCGACTACGACGCATCGGCGGAGAAGCTCAAGGAACTGCTCCTCCGCCGCAACGAGGCGCAGGTGTCGGCGGCCGCGGCCTTCAACGCGCCGCAGAGCGTCAGGGTCATCGACTACGCGAGACTCCCGACCAGCAAGCACTGGCCCAAGCTGAAGTACCTGTACCCCGGCGCGCTGCTGGTCGGCCTGCTGCTGGGCGCGATCGTTGCCGTCCTCAGGACCATGACCGCCGGACGGCTCCAGCACAGCGACGTGATGAGCGGCCGCATCGGAACGCGGGTGTTCGCCACCGTCGACATCGGGAGCAGTGTGCCCGCCTTGACCCTCGGCAGCGGCCGGGCGGGTCAAGCCCTCTTCCTCACTCCGGGGCAAGACGACGACGATCGATCGAACGATCCGGATGTCTGAGGCCGGCGTGAAGGCGAGATTCCTCCGAACTATCCGCATGTCCGAGACTGGTGTGAAAGAGAAGCTCCTGGGCGTGTGGGACCGGGTCACGTCCCGGATTCACACGAACGGAAACGGCGCGTCCCAAGACGGCCAGAACGGCGTGGCGACGCCCATGCCCCAGCGCCTGCGGCGCCTGTGGACGCAGGTCTGGCACGCCGCCCCCGTGGGCGACGCCGACGCGTATCGTCGTTTGACGCTGCAGCTCCACCATACGCTGCCGCGCGGCCAGGCACGCCGATCGGTGCTGGTCACCACGGCGGCCCGATCGGATGCCTCGGCGTCGATGAGCATGCAGCTGGCGCGGTCGATCGCCGACGAGCTCGGCCGGCCGGTGCTGCTCGTGGACGCATCGGACGAGATGGAGCTCACCCGACAGTTGCCGGGAGAGCCGCCGCAGGGGCTCTCGGACCTCATCGCGTACCCCGACCTCCGGCTGGAGGACCTCGTCCTGTCCACCAGCCACGACCTGGTGTCGTTCTTGCCCCGGGGCAACCGGCACCATGCCCCCGGATCGGCGACCCCCGAAGTCACCCGAACCCTGGCGCACATCGCCATGCACTTCGACTTCGTGGTCGTCTCGGCGGGCGGGCTGCTCGCCAACGGCCTCGCGCTCGGGCTGGCGGGCGAGGTCGGTCAGGTCCTCCTGCTCGCGAGCGAAGGGCAGACGCACAAGAGCGAGATCGACGCGGCCCAGAGCACGTTGCGGATGTGCAGGGCCGACAACGTCACCACCGTGCTGACCGAACGGTCGACGAGCGCGCAGCCGTAGCCGGGCCATGTACTCCGGCCGGGTTCCCAACCGCACGCAGGACATCCTCCAGCAGTCGCTCCTCGTGGCGTTGGTGTTGGGCGGCGCATTCGGGCTGTTGCTGCTGTCCACGGCCACCAGCCTCCGCAACTTCGCCATCATCGCGGCGGTGGCCCTCGTCGCGGTCACCGGGCTGCTCTCGGGGAATCCGAAACTCTTCTGCCTCTGGGGCCTGATGCTCACGGTGCCCCTCAGCCTGAGCAAGCGCTTCGGCCCCATGTTCCTGGGCAAGGCGGGCGGCGAGGACTCGTTCCGCCTCGAGGTCAGCGATCTCTTCTGGCTCCCGCTGCTCGCGTTCATCCTCTGGGACATGGTGAAGGCCCGGCGCAAGGGCATCCACGTGCCCAAGCCGGCGATTCCCTACATGATGCTCATCGGCATCGGCGTGATCTGGGTGATCGTCGGCCCCTGGCGCACGACCGCGGCGCAGGAATGCGTACGGATGACCAAGCTGACGATCCTCTACGTGGTCGTCGCCAACTTCGTCGACTCGCCCAGACGGGCCTGGCACTGCGGCGCCGGCCTGGCCGCCGGCGCGATCCTGGAAGGCGTCATCGCCCTCATCGAGTACGGCAAACACGGATTGATCGGCCTCCAGGTGCTGGGCGAGACCTCCGAGAGCACGATCCAGGTCCTCGCCGCGACGTCGGTGCACGGCGTCAACGTATTCCGGCCGAGCGCCCTGCTCCAGCACGCGAACGACATGGGCATGTACTTCGCCGTCCTGCTCCCGATATGCATCGCCCTGCTCCTCGTGAGCCGGAGCGCGAAGGCGAAGGCTTTCTTCATCGCGGCCATCGCGCTGGCCTGCCCCGGCGTCGTGATCTCGCTCTCCCGGTCGGCGTGGGTGGCCGCGACGCTCTCCGTCACCCTCGTCCTGATCTTCATGCCGCTGCACCCCAAGCTGCGGTGGCGGTCGGCCAAGGTGATCGGGATGGTGGGACTGGTCGGGCTGGTGGTCGGGGTCGGACTCAGCGGACCGATCCTGCGCCGCGCGCTGGACAGCAAGGACAACTCCACGCTCGCCCGCGAGATGTACAAGGAAGACGCCCGCCGCATGATCGACGCGGCTCCCTGGTTCGGGCATGGACTCAACAGCTACGTGTTCGAGCTGCCCAAGTACACGAACATCCCCGCGTCGGCCTACGCCGGCCATCCGCCCGCGGTCCACGAGATCTTCTATCTCTGGTGGGCGGAGACCGGGATCTTCGGCATGCTTCTCTGGTGCGCCGTGTGGGGCTCGATCATCTGGATGGGATTCACGAATCTGTCGGTGAAGGACGAGGTGCTGTACGCCGTGAACGCCGCCGCCCTGTCGGCGGAGATATGCTTCATCCCGGATGCATTCCTCAGCTGGACGCTGCGCGTGAACACGATGCTCCGGATGTTCTGGGTCATGGCGGGGCTCATCGCGGCCGTGCGCTACATGCGCTTCCGGGAACACCGGATGGCTCGCCTGCGTCGGGCGAGCAACTCCGTCGCGGTCGGTCCGCCGGCGTCGGCGCCGGAGCCGGTCCCGAATGCCTGAGGAGAGCCGCCCCCCCCAGCCCTCTTCCTGGACGGCGACCTTCGCCTGCCTCAGAGCGGATCGGCGGCGAATCGTCCAGCTCCTCTCGGGCCCCGGAAACGTCGTGGGCGGCGCGTGGCTGCACCCTTCATTTATATGTGTGGTGCTGTACCGCATCTCCCACCACTTCCATCTGAAGGGTCATTCGCTGCTGGCGCGGCTCGTGGGCCAGGCGAACACCTTCATCACCGGCGCCGACATCAGCCCGGCCATGGACGCGGGCGAGGGACTCGTCATCGTGAATCCGGCCGGCACGGCGCTGTACGGCAAGGCGGGCCGGAACCTCACGGTGATGCCCTGCGCCGGAGTCGGCGGCGAGCTGGCGGGCCGCGCGGACGACATCGGCGGAGGCCCGGGCTTCCCGGTGATCGGCGACGACGTGGTGCTCGAGCCCCACGTCGGAGTGCTGGGGCCCTGCCGCATCGGCGATCGGGCCCGAATCCTCTCCGGCACGGCCATCTTCCATGACGTGCCGGCCGATGGCGTGGCCGAGGGGCCGCCGCCCCGCTTCCGCCACCGGAAGGACGCCACGTGAGCGCCAACGCGGAGCGGTGTGCCCGCTTCGGGCACGGCCGGCTCTCGGGCGTGCGGTCGGCGCTGGGCGAGGACTTCCTGCGCGCCGTCACGTTCAATCCGGAATACCAGCCGAAGATGGGCCTCCGGACGAAGTTGAGCGTTCTCCTCCAGCCCCCGTTGCTCTGCCTCTCGTTCCACCGGGTCGCCCACTATCTCTGGGTGCGCGGATGGCGCCGCACGGCCCGCACCCTGGCGACGGTCAGCCAGTTCGTCTTCAAGGCGAACATCCCGGCGGACACCTGCATCGGCCCCGGATGCTTCCTGGGTCACACGGCCGGAACGACGCTCATCGGATCGGCCGGCCGCGGTCTGACGCTCTTCTCGCTCGCGGTGTGTTGTCCCTCGGGCGAGGGTTCGGCCTGCACCGCGGACGACGGCCCGACACTCGGCGACGACGTCGCGGTGACGGGGCACTCGATCGTCATCGGACGGGTCTCGGTGGGCGACGGCGCGAGGCTCGCGCCCAAGTCCGTGCTGAGAATCGACTGTCCCGACCGGGTGGACGTGCTGTCCACCCGGCTGCGGCAGACCCTGGTCGGCCCGGACCGCATCACGGCCGGCGCGGGAGTTACAGCAACCGCTCGTCGAAGCTTAACGCGCGCCGGTCGACGACCCGGATCCGCGCGGCGTCGGGGTGCGCCGGATGGAGCAGGTAATTCGTCTCTTCCGGAACCGGTGCCGACGGCACGGCGAGCACCGCGGTGCGCGCCGCGGCCAGCCAGGCGTCGCCGACCGAGCGGCAGGCGGACAGGCCGGCCTCCGTGCGCCACCCCCTGGCGAGCGCGGCCGCGTCCACGCGCTCCACGGCGATGTCGTCGGGCACGTCGATCGTGAGCAGCACCTGATTCGACGGAGCCGACGCGGCGTCCACGTGCACCAGCGCCTCGACCACCGCCAGCGACACGTGACCCGCCGTGTACACCATGCGGCGGCCGGGAGAATTCCAGCGGCCGCCGTACTTCTCCGCGCCGGCGCCGTCGAGCGCCGCGTAGGCGGGCGCGCAGATCCGGTAGACGCGCACGCGTCAGCCGAAGATGCCGTGCTCGATGCGGCCCAGCTCCTCCTCGACCGCCACCGTGCCGGCGTCGGTGCGCAGGAACTCCATCGGCTCGCCGCCCAGTCCGCGGTTGGACTGCGTGAGCCAATGCCCGGCCTTGTCCGGCGAGCCGAGCACTTCTTCGGCGCGCGCGACCACGCGCGCCAGACGCGCCAGCCGATCGGACTCGGCGGCCGACAAGCGCAGGTGCCCGGCGAGCTTGCGCTGCAGGGTGCGCGTGCGCCCGACCAGGGAGAGGACGTCGGATCGCGCCACGCCGCTCGCGGCCAACTCGCCCGCCACGCGCTCCAGCGCGCGGGCGGGAAGTCCCGCCTCGAGCGCGGCGGCCAGATCGCGGAGCGACCGGACGCTTCCGGGTAGCCCGAGCTTGAGTGCGACCGTCGTGGGGGACATGAGGCTCCGTGCCAAATGACGTATTCAATATGCAAAATGGCGGAGCGTAGGACAAGCCGAGCAGACCGACGGGATAACACTCTATATCAGGAATAGAGGTTACTTCTCCGTCCCAGTGGCGAAGCCACCGGAGGCCAGGCACTTGCCGCGGCAGGTCAAACCGGTGATTATACCCCCAGGGGGTATGTATCCCCTCGAGCGAGAGGCAACCCGATGACCGACACCGCAACCGAAGAACGAATCGTCATCCCCGTGACCGGGATGACCTGCGCCGCCTGCCAGGCGCGGGTGCAGCGCACCCTGACGCGCACCCCCGGCGTGAGCGACGCGACCGTGAATCTGATGCTCAACAACGCCACGATCTCCTTCGATCCGCACGAGATCTCGGCCCAGAAGCTGGTGGACGCGATCCGCGACACCGGATACGGCGCCGAGCTGCCGGCGACCACGCGCGGCGCGTTCGAGGAGCAGGAGGAGGCCGAGGCGGCGCACGCGAAGGAAGTCCGCACGCTCACGCAGAAGGTCGTCGTCGCGATGGTCATGGCCGTCGTGGCGATGGCGCTCTCCATCGAGAGCATGAACGGCGCCGCCGGCGCGCAGAACACGGTCGTGCGCTGGACGCTGCTCGTGCTCACGACGTTCGTGATGGCGTGGGCGGGGCGGCACTTCTACACCCGTGCGTGGAGCGCGCTCAAGCACGGCGGCTCCGACATGAACACGCTGATCTCGGTGGGCACCGGGGTGGCGTATCTCTTCTCGGTCGCCGCCACGCTCGCGCCCGGCTGGTTCCTGTCGCACGGCGTCCAGCCGCACGTCTACTTCGACGCGGTGGACGCGATCATCGCGCTCATCCTGCTGGGCAACCTGTTCGAGGCGCGGGCCAAACAGCGCACCTCGGCGGCGCTGCGCGCGCTGGCCGACCTGCAGCCGCACACGGCGCGCGTCGTGGTGGACGGGCAGGAGATGGACGTGCCGGTGGAGCAGGTGCGGCACGGCGACACGGTGCTCATCCGCCCGGGCGAGCGCGTGCCGGTGGACGGCGACGTGACGAGCGGCCAGAGCGCGGTGGACGAGTCCATGCTCACCGGCGAGTCCATGCCGGTGCCCAAGGCCGTGGGCGGCAAGGTGTACGGCGGCACGATGAACCGCACCGGGGCGCTGCGCATTCGCGCCACGACGCTGGGCGCGGACAGCGCGCTGGCGCGCATCGTCCAGCTCATGCGCGACGCGCAGGGCACGCGGGCGCCGATCCAGAACCTGGCCGACCGTGTCAGCTCGATCTTCGTGCCGAGCGTGATCGGGATCGCGATCTTCACGTTCCTGCTCTGGATATTCTTGCCGCAGAACGCGCAGAACGGACAGCTGGTCGTGCACGCCCTCACCGCCGCGGTGGCGGTGCTGATCATCGCCTGCCCGTGCGCGATGGGACTGGCGGTGCCCACGGCGATGATGGTCGCGACGGGGAAGGGCGCCTCACTCGGCATTCTCTTCAAGGGCGGCGACACGCTGCAGCGCGCGAACGACATCGACGTCGTGGTACTCGACAAGACCGGGACGGTCACCGAGGGGCGGCCGACGGTCACGGACGTCGAGACGGTCGGACGGTCGACGGACGAGCTGCTGGCCTTCGTGGCGAGCGCCGAGCGACAGAGCGAGCATCCGCTGGCGGACGCGATCGTGCAGAGCGCGAAACAGCGGGGGCTGACGTTGGCAGACGCCGAGGGGTTCACGGCGATTGCGGGACACGGAATCACCGCGGTGGTAAACGGCTCGGCGCTGGCGATCGGGAACGAGGCGCTGATGAAAGAGTACGCGGTGGACGTCTCACCGCTGCGCGCGAAAGCCGACGCGCTGGCCGGCGACGCCAAGACGCCGGCGTACGTGGCGGTGGACGGCGAGCTGGCGGGGCTGATCGCGGTGGCCGATCCGATCAAGCAGAGCACGGTCGAGGCGGTGCGCGCGCTGGGCGCGCTGGGCACCGAGGTCGTGCTCCTCACCGGCGACACGCAGCGTACGGCAAACGCGATCGCCCGGCAGGCAGGCATCGGGCGGGTGATCGCCGAGGTCCTGCCCGAGGGGAAGGTGGACGCGATCAAGAAACTGCAGGCCGAGGGGCACGTGGTGGGCATGGTGGGCGACGGGATCAACGATGCGCCGGCGCTGGCGCAGGCCGACGTGGGCTTCGCGATCGGCACGGGGACCGACGTGGCGATCGAGGCGGGAGACGTGACGCTGATGCGCGGGGACCCGAGGAGCGTGGCGCAGGCGATGCAGCTCGCCCGGAAGACGATGGGGACGATGAAGCAGAATCTCTTCTGGGCATTCATCTACAACGTGATCGGGATCCCGATCGCGGCCGGGGCGCTGTATCCCGCGTTCGGCCTGCAGCTCAATCCGGTGATCGCGAGCGGCGCGATGGCGTTCAGCTCGGTGAGTGTGGTCTCGAACAGTCTGCGGCTCCGGAGGGCCAGGATCTCATGAGTGAACTCAAGACGGCGAGCTGCGGCTGCGGAACCGACGAGGGCGAGGGACGGAAGGCGGTGGGGGTGGATCCGGGGATCAAGACCGGGAATCTCAATCGGCTGCGGCGGATCGAGGGGCAGGTGCGAGGGCTGCAACGGATGGTGGAGGAGGATCGGTATTGCGCGGATATCCTGACCCAGCTGTCGTCGGTGCAGGAAGCGCTGCGAGGGGTAAGGCGGGAGTTACTGCGTAACCACTTGCGGCATTGCGCGGCAGAGGCGATACGGGCGGAGGGGGAGGAGGCAGAACGGATGTATGAGGAGTTGGTGAGGTTGATGGCGTAACTGCAACTACAAACAGCGCCGGCAAGAGACGCGCTGGCAAGAACAGCGCAAACAAGTACAGCGCGGACAAGAGAAGCGCCGGCAAAAGGAGCGCTGGGAACTGATTACGGCAACCAGCGTATTCCGACTCACCGACTCACCGACTCACCGACTCACCGACTCACCGACTCACCGACTCACCGACTCACCAGCACGAACCCTGCCCAATCCACCGGATTGCTCGTCCGCGGATCCCGCCGCATCGCGAGCTTCGCATCGCGCAGCGCCTCGTCCACCGCGGCGCCTGACACGAGGCGCGCATAGAAGGCGCGCATGAAGACCGCCGCCGCGGCGGTGACGGGCCACTGCGTGGCGACGACGGCGTGTGCCCCGCCTACCAGGAAGGCGCGCGCCAGACCGATGGGCCCCACGCCCGCAAACGAGCGCCCGTTGTCGCTCTCGCACGCGCTCAATACCACCAGCGACGCGTGAGAGGGCGTGCGCTCGATGTCCCTGACCTGCAGGAACCCGCCCGCCGCGTCGGGCGAGAGCACGAGATGCGAGGCCAGCGGATCGTCCTCGTCCACCACGGCGTGCGTCGCGAAGTGGAGCACGGTGTAACGCGGCAGCGCGCGGCGAATCACGGTCGCGGTCGCGTCGCCGGCGTTGAGCACGCGCACCGGACCTACGGTCCAGAGCCGCCGCACCGCCGCGACCTCGCGCGCCGCCCCCGGTGCATCGCCACCCACCAACAAAAGCGAAGCACTCCGTGCAGCCGGCCGGTCCCGTGCCGCCGAAAGCAAGCGCACCGAGGGAAGCACGCTCACCGCGTATCGGTCCACGACGAGGGTCGAATCGTCGAGCGGGAGCAGATCGAACGGGAGGAGGTGCAACGCTCCATCGGGAACGACGATCAGACTCCGGTGACCGCGCAGCTCGGCGGCGATCGGCCGGAGGAGCAATCGTGCCAACTCATCCTCCGCAGCGGTATCGGCGACGGCGCGTGAAAGATCCACGCGCCCCAGATAGACGGTGGAGAACGGCCGGTTGACGTCGGCCACGAGTCGCGCAACGGCCGGCTCCGTCGTGGCGAGCGGCACGACGGTCACCGCGAAGCGCGTCACGACGATCGCGGCCGCCGCGCTGTCGAGCAGGGTGTAGTCCACGAGCACGCGGTCGGTCCCGAGGCGGGACGTCAGCTCGTCCGCGGTGAGTGGCGGATGTCGGATGGCGCCGTCCGGAAACGCGGCGCCATTGCGGCGCTGGACCCAACGCAGCAACTCGGCCGTGCGCGTCGGCGACGGCGGCAGGGCGAGCAACAGCGCCACGGCGCGGTCGAACACGCTGAGCTGGCGCGCGTGGAAGCTCGCCCGGGTCAGATCGGCGGTCACCGTCCGCCCCATGGTTTCGATGATGCGCGCCGACGCGTCGTAGGCGGCGAGGGCGTCGGCGGTGCGGTCCCCGGCCACCAACGCGTCGCCCAGTGCGGCCTCGGCGTCACGCCGGTCGGCGTCGGTGCCCTGGTCCCGCGTTTCGCGCACGGCGACATCGGCATCACGCCGCGCGGCCTCGGCCCGCCCCAGCAGCAACTCGGCCTGGGACTCGAGCGTCATCACACGCCCGCGCTCGGCGAGCAGGTTGGCCCGGGCCGCAAGGGCTTCGGCGCGCTCCGCCTCGTCCAATGCCTGCGCGGCGGCCCCGGCTCCGAGGAACAGTTGCGCGAGCTGGCGCTCCGCCGCCACGGCGCCCGCCAGATTGCCGCGCACGATTTGCGAGTCGGCCCAGGCGCGCGAGATGCGCAGCGCCTCGGCGACGTGTCCGTGTCCGGCGAGCACACCGGGAAGAAGCGGCACCTCCTCGGGAGTCTGCACGTCCCGATCGTGCGCGCGGGCGGCGGCCTCGGCGCTGTCGGGCATGCCGAGCGCGTCGTACACCCGGGCCAGACCGGACAGGGCCCGGGCTCCCTCTTCGAGGTCCGAGCGCGGCACCAGGCGGTAGTAATGCAGGGCCCGCTGCAGATCACCGATTCGCTCGTAGTAGTCGCCGGCGTAGAAGTAGTTCGCGTGCCGCGCGTCGATCACCGCGACCATCGAGTCGAAAGCCGCCCGCGCCGCCAGGTGGAGGCCGGCTTCCCACCGGATGACACCGGCATCGTAGAGACTGACCATGTGAATGCCGTCGGCGGGCATCGAATCGGCGAGCATGGCGAACCGGTTCACTTCGGCCACGGCGCTCGGCCAGCGTCCCTCGCCCTGGTACGCGTGCGCGAGGTTGTGGTGCACCTCGGCCACCCAGTAGAGATCGCGCGGATCACAGACCCGGCCGGCCAGGTCGAGCGTGCGGATGGCTTCGCGCCAGTCGCCGGCCTTGGTGTATGCGCGCCCCAGCGCGACGAGGGCGTGCGCGCGCAACGGAGGCGAGGCGAGCGAGTCGGCGAGCAAAAGCGCACGCCGGAAAACGCGCGCCGCGCCGAGGGGATCGCCCGAATCCTCGAGCCTGGCGCCGAACGTCATCCACTGCTCGGCGATCCGGTGCGACGCATGATGCGCGGCAAGAATGGTCCGTGCGCTGTCGAATGCGGCGCGATCGACCCCACGGTCGTCGTCCGACCAGCGCGCCTCGAGAAGCAGATACCGTACATCGGGACTCTCGTGCCGCGTGGCCCAGCGGGCCAGGCCGCGCCATGCGGCCATGGCACCGGCCGAGTCGCCGTGCGCGAGCAGCAGCGCACGAAGCCCGGCCGTGAGGTTGATGTGTGCGTTGGCGTTCGGCGCCAGCGCGACGCCCTGGCGCGCGGCCGCGATGGCGGCGGTGGTGTCGCCCGCGGCGGCGAGCGCGCTGACGTAGATCATCCACAGCCGCCCCGGATTTCCGGCAGCGCTGAGGAAGCGCGGCCACTGAACGCGGTCCGGTTCATGGGGCCGCGCCGCCGGGGGAAGCTCGGACTCCCATACCAGACGAAGAAGCCCGAAGCACGCGGAGCGGCCGTAGCGTCTCTCGGCGGCGGAGAGGGCGGCGAGTTCGCGCACGGCCGCGCCGGGCAGCGCGGTGATCATGCGATCCATGCACGCGCTGTCGGCCGCGGTGATTCCAGGTGTCCGTGCCACGAAGTGCAGGCGCGCCGCGATGCTCATCCGATCGGCCAGGAGGCGGACCACGGCGAGCTGGGCGGGCAGGTACGACGGATCGGCGCGCAACGCGTCTTCGGTCAGCGCGAGCTGCCGGGATTCGTGCAATGCCGCTCGCTGCACGGCGGCGGCATCGAGAAGCCGCCGGGACCGCGAGCTGTCGTGTGGGGGAGAGAGAGGAGGCGCGCCGCCGGCGAACAACGCGACGGCAACGGCTACGGCGAGCGTCGCGCCTCCAGCCGGGCCAGGAGGGTGCGCGCCCGGTCGCCGGTGGGGCCGCCCTGGCGGGAAGCGGTGCGTAGCGCGAGCTCGGCGCTGTCCGGCAGATCGCCCTGGAGAAACGCCAACGCACGATAGTACCGCGCGTCCGCGACATACGGGTTGTCGCCGGCATCGATCACGCGGCTCAATGCGGCGGCGGCCGGCGATGGCTGCCGGAGCATGAGCAGGGAGACACCAAGGAAGAAGTTCACCGGCGGCTCGTCATTGGTCGCCGCGAGCGTGCGGAGCCGGGCGGCGGCCGCGTCGTAGCGGCCGGCCGAATAGTCGGCCATGGCCGAGGCAAACAGCGAATCGTCGGGACTCACGGGACCGCGCACGAGCACACCGCCGTACGCAGGCGCCGCGTCCAGACGGCCCAGCGATCGCACGGCATCGGGCCCGGCGCGCAGCGTGGCGATCGCGACCAGCCCTGCCGCGGCGGCGAGCGCCCCGATGCTCCAGTAGCCGACGCGGGACCGGCGCGGCGCCCGCACCGCGGTGGCGCGCCGCACGGTCGATGCGAGCGCGACCGCGTCCTGACAGCGCGCGCACAGCACGAAGTGCGCCTCGAAGCGTTCGACGGAATCGTCGTCGAGCGTTCCGGCGGCGTAGCGCTCGGGAAATCCCAGCGCTTCGGCCTGGGCGCAGGTCAGCTCAGCGGTCATGGATTGCAATGCGGCCGCCGCTCGCGGCGGAATCGGGTTTCACAACAGAGGTCGGTCGGGACGCGGATTCGTGACCGGACCGCGCCGCGAGCAGCGCCTCGCGCAGCCGTTCCAGGGCGCGCGACTTGCGCTTGCGCACGCGGGCCCGGGGCTCGCGCAAGCGCTCGGCGACGGCGGCTGGTGTGAGTCCGTCCACGAAGGAGAGGCGAATCACGCGCCGGTCACGCGGCGAGAGCGTGCCAAGGGCGGCCCGGACGGCGGCCGCTTCCTCGTCACGGACGAGCGCATCGAGCGGGTTGCGATCGTCGGCCGCCGCCAGGCCGTCGGCCTCCGGATGAATGGCCGTGGAGAGCGGCACGACGCGGCTGTAGCGCCGGAGCTCATCGGTCACGACATGGCGCGCGACCGCCCGCACGAATCCGCCGAGGGCGCCGTGATCGCGCACGCGGCCCTCGGCCAGCGCCTGCACGGTGCGGGCAATGGTTTCCTGCACGACTTCGCCCGCGGCCTCGGCGTCGCCCAGGGCGCGCATCGCGATGAGGCGCACGCCCTTGGCGAGCAGGAGCAGCTCCTGTTCGTCCAGAACGGGGCCGGATTCCGGCGAGGTGGCTGAGGCCATACCACGGGACCGCGTGCAGGAGGGGAGCGGGGCAGCGGCGCGATGTCAACTATTCATCGCGCCGGAGGCCGACGCAAGGCAATGGACCGGATCACTGGATCCGCACCGCGCTCCATTGATAGTTGCCGGCCTGCGAGTAGCTCGGCGTGTGCCGGTCCTGATAGCTGGCGTACAGTGTGCCCGTGGCCTGCGTGGCGCTGGCGAGCGACGGAGAATTGACGTCGCTGGTGAGCGTCTGGCCCTGGGCCGCGTAGAGCTGGCTGCAGTTGCCCTTGGTGTCGAAGGAGAAATCGAAGGTGGCGTTCCCGGCGCCGTCGCTGGCGTTTCCCTGGATGACCAGGGGATCGATGCAGCTCCAGCTGTTCTCCTGCCAGTCGGGTGGCCCGTCGCTGCTGATCACGCCGCTGCCGTTCGACACCACGATCTGAACCTGGGCGACGTTGCCGTTGAAGCTCGTGATCTGCCACACTTCGACCACGGTTCCGCCGTCGGCGGACAGTGGGGAGGAGCAGCTGCCGGCGAGCGCCGGCAACAGGAGGAGCGCCAGCACGCCGGCGATTCGGCGTGGAGAACTGGCGGGGGCGGGTCCGGCAGGGCGGAGCATGGCAACCTCGGCAGGCGGCGAGAACGGGGCAGGGGCACTGAGGGAGGGCGTCACCAAGGAAGTCGGCGGGGGCCGCCGTTTGTGACAGCCGGCGCCCGCCCAGGCCCTGCAGTCTTTTCTTTCGCCCCACGCCCCGGCGCCTTATGGTAGTGCCCGACTCACCGACTCACGGACATACCGACTCACCTCCCACGTCCCCTCCCATGCCCGACCGCCGCCACTTCGTGACCAGCCTCCTCCATGCGGGCATCGCGCTGCCCGTCATGAACTCCCTCGCCTTCCGGCACCTGGAGAACGCCGTCGCCATTGCCGGCAAGCGGCCCGCCTCCACCATCGCCTCCGACGAGGACTATTGGGGCGAGATCCGCCGGTCGTTCGACCTCGACGACACGGTGATCAACCTCAACAACGGCGGATGCAGCCCGGCCCCCACCCACGTGCTGGAGCAGATGATCCGCGACATCCGGTTCAGCAACGAGCTGCCGGTGGAGCACATGTGGCAGGTGCTCGAGCCGCGCATCGAGAGCGTGCGCACCGACCTCGCCGCCGAGTTCGGATGCGACCGCGAGGAGATGGCGGTCACGCGCAACGCCAGCGAGTCCAACCTCAACGTGATCTTCGGACTCGACCTGAAGGAAGGCGATGAGATCGTCTCCACCACGCAGAACTACCCGCGCATGGTGAACGGGTGGCTGCAGCGCACCCGCCGCGACAAGATCGTGTTCAAGCAGATCAAGCTGCCCACGCCCCCGCCCAGCGACGACGAGGTGGTCGCGGCCTACGAGGCGGCCATCACGCCGCGCACCAGGATGCTCGAGGTGATGCACACGAGCTGGCAGACCGGATTCTTCTTCCCGGTGCGCAAGATCGTGGACATGGCGCGCAAGCACAACGTCGAGGTCCTGGTGGACGGCGCGCACGCCTTCGCGCACTTCCCGTTCAAGCACGAGGACCTGGGATGCGACTACTACGGCACCAGCCTCCACAAGTGGTGCCTGGCACCGATCGGCACGGGCTTCCTCTACGTGCGCAAGGACAAGATCCCGCACATCTGGAGCATGTACTCGGCGGGACCCACCGAGGACGGCAACATCCGCAAGTACGAGGAGATCGGAACGCACCCCGCGGCGCCGCACAACGCGATCTCGGTGGCGTTGGCGTTCCATCGCAGCATCGGCGCCGAGCGGAAGTACGAGCGGTTCCTGTTCCTGCGGAACCGGTGGGCCAAGCGGCTGCTGGCCGAGTCGGACCGCGTGCACATGTTCACCCCGATGGAGCCAGGCCGCGGCGGGGCGATCGGAGTGGTCGGGATTGACGGGCTCGACATGGGCAAACTGGGCGGGTGGCTGCACCAGCATCATCACATCGTGACGACGCCGATGGTGACGCCGGAGTTCGCGGGACTGCGGGTGACGCCGAATGTGTATTCGTCGCTGGACGAGATAGACTATTTCACCGATCGGATGCTGGATGCGATCAAGAAGGGGATCTAGGAGTACTCCGCATGAAACGACGCAACTTCCTTACGGCGATGGTCCTCGGCGCGCTTGCCGGACTCGGTGGCGTGTCGAAGACCGCAACGGCGCAGGCACCAGTTGCGACCACGGTCATCGTCGTGCGACACGCAGAGAAGGCCAATGAACCGGCGGGCGATCCGGCGTTGACGGCGGCAGGGAAACGGCGCGCCGAAGCGCTGGCGGCGGCGCTCAAAGACGCAGGGGTCACCGCGGTGATCACGACGCAGTACCGGCGCACCAGGGAAACGGCGCAGCCCACGGCGGACGAATTCCACCTCACGCCCGAGGTCGTGACGGCCACGGGGTCCGTGGCCGATCACGCCGCCAAGGTGGCGGAGGCGGTGATGCTGCACGCCGGTGGGACGATCCTCGTGGTGGACCATTCAAACATGGTGCCGGCAATCGTCGCCGCGCTGGGCGCGCCCAAGCCGGCGGCGATGTGCGAGTCGGAGTACGACCGGCTCACGATCGTGAACATTGCCTGGGGCGGCAAGGCGACGGCGATCACGGCGCGGTACGGGCAACCGACCGTGGCGGGGAAGGACTGCGCCTCGGCGATGATGAAGCCCTGAGGCGCCCGGCGCCCGGCGCCCCGGCGCCCCGGCGCCCCAGCGCCGCAGCGACGGGGGCTGCGGGAGCCATGGAGTCGCCTCGGCGGGGCTCATTCCAAATTTGGAATGAAAGCGCGCGAGACCACCCGCGCCGAGGACGCCGCGCGACCCCGCGCGAGGCTCCACGCTCGCCCGGCGTCGCCCAGTTCCACCGTGACCGTCACGCTCCCGCCGAGCCGATACACCCGCTCGACCAGCCACTCCAGGCTGCACCGGCCGACTTCCCCGCGCTCCAGCTCAGACATCCGGGGCTGCGAAATCCCGAATGCCGGGGCAATGACATACGCGCTGTTCGGCCCCAGCGAACGGACAATCTCACGCGCCACCTCGCGCCGCAGGGCCAGGATTTCGACACGTTTCGGCATCCCTCAATCCCTACACCTCGGCCCCCGTACCACAGACACCAAAAATCGGCGGCGAGGACCCGATCGCTAACGCCAGGGCCGAGCTCTGGGGCCGTTGGGCCCTAGGTCTGGGCCACGATGGCCCTATCGCTAGGGCGATCTGCCCTGGCGACCCCGGCCCGCCGCTCACCGCGCAACAATTGGCACACCGTTTGCCCTGTTGGCTCGTCGAGGCGCCGGACCGATGCCGGTCCGCTGCCCCGTGCCGATGGCACGACCCACCATCCCACGAACGGATGGCACGATGTTGTCCACGCCCACTCGACCGTCGCTGCGCGTCCTGGTGATCGACGACTTCGAGGAAGTGCGCGCGCAGAACCGCATGATCCTCCGCAACGCCGGGATCACCGAGGTCGCCGAAGCGGGAAACGGCCGCGAAGCCATCGACCTGCTCACCAATCCGTCCAACCAGTTCGAGCTCATCCTCTGCGATCTCCAGATGCCGAAGCTGGACGGCATCGAAACGATCCGCGCGCTCTCCTACCTGGGCGCGCAGGGCGCCGTGGTGGTGCTCAGCGTCGAGGAGGAACAGGTCATGGCCGGCGCCGGGTTCCTGGCCGAGGCGCACGGGCTGCACTTCATCGGCAGCGTCGCCAAGCCGCTCACCCGCGAGAAGCTGGAGCAGGTGCTGCAGCGCATGCGCGAGCCCGGGCTCCGCGAGGCCTCCGGCGTAACCCCTCGCCCTCCCTCGGTCCGCGAGGTCAATCGCGGGCTCAACGACCGGGAATTCACCTTCTTCTACCAGCCGCAGCTCCACATGGAGTCGGGCAAGCTGTACGGCGTCGAGGCGCTGCTCCGCTGGCGGCACCCCACGCGCGGACTCCTCACCGCGCACTCGTTCATGCCCACGGTGCGGGAGTCGAACGATCTTCTGGTCCGCGTGACGAACCTGATCGTGGAAGAGACCACGATGTTCGCCGCGCGGTGGCGCGACGGCGGCCGCCCGGAGCCGGTGGCGGTGAACGTCCCCGGGGCGGCGATGGAGATCCTCGAATTCCCCGAGCGGATCACCCGCCTGGCCGATGGGCTGGACCTGCCGCACGAATCGCTGCGCGTGGAAGTGAGCGAGCCGGAGCTGGCCGCCGATCCCACGCTCATCCTCGACGTGGCGGCTCGGCTCCGACTCAAGCGTTTCGGGGTGTCCATCGACCAGTTCGGCGGAAGCGAGTTCGGCTTCCAGCACCTGGCGCACCTGCCGATGACCGAAGTGAAACTCGCGCGCGAGATCGTGCAGGGATGCGCAACCACGCCCACCAAGCAGGCCGTGGTGGACGCCGCGGTCACGCTCGCCGCACACCACCAGATGACGGTCGTCGCAGAGGGCGTGCGCCAGCGGGCGGACTGGGAATACCTGAAGAGCGCCGGCTGCATGGTCGCGCAAGGGAACTACATCGTGAGACCGCTGGGAGAGGAGATGCTCGCCGAGTGGGTGGGGAGATGGTAGGACGGTAGGACGGCAATCGAAACGGCGCCACCGCACTCGCAAAGTGCGGCGGAATGCGCTGTCGTCTTGCGCATTGCGAAAACGCGCATAACGGCGGGTGACTACGAACGGAACAGCACCGGACGGGATGGCCGAACGACGGCAACGGCGCGAATGAGCGCTTCCGGCAAATTGTCCCACGGTGTATGCGGCGGGCCCGCGGGCCGCCGCAGAAGTTCGGGCGGCTTGCCATACCCTGCTCCGACCCTGGACAGTGGGCCAGAGGCCCTACCGCAGAGATGACCGGACGGTGTTCCGGGGACCACAAAGTCGGTGATATGTGGCACATGACTTGCCCGCTTTAGCGGGCAGTCCTGGGCCGACGCGACGCAGCCGGCACGGACGCGATCGATCCCCCGACCGCGTACGTATGATTCTGCACCAGACCCGCCCACCGGCGACCGTACTCGTCGTGGACGACGACAGCGCCATCCGCGATGCGATGATGGCGTTGCTGCAAACGCTGCCTGCCGACATCGTGACGGCAGCCGACGTCCCCGCCGCCCTCGACGTCATCCGCCACCGCCGCGTGGACGCGATCGTCGCCGACTACCGCATGCCCGACCTCACGGGCATGGACTTCTTCGCCCTGCTCCAGAAGGAAGGGAGCCGAACCCCGTTCATCCTCGTCACCGGACACGGCACGATCGAGACCGCCGTGAACGCGGTGCGCGCCGGGGTCACCGAGTTCCTGGAGAAACCGGTGGACCCCCACGTCATGCGCGGTACGGTCGCCCGGGCCCTCGAGCAGGCTCGGCTCGAGCACGACGTGCGCCGGTCGCGCGACGACGAAACCTTCGACGCGCCGGCCCACCTGCTCATCGGCGGCGCCCCGTCCATGCGCCGGCTCGTGGCCCACGTGCACCGGGCGGCGGAGTCGAGCGCCACGGTGCTCATCGAGGGAGAGTCGGGCACCGGGAAGGAGCTGGTGGCGCGCGCCATCCACGACCTGTCGGAGCGCCACCAGCGCCCCTTCATCCAGGTGAACTGCGCCGCCCTCCCCGAAGGGCTCATCGAGAGCACGCTGTTCGGGCACGAGCGGGGCGCCTTCACCGGTGCGTTGCGGCGGGTGGAGGGAGCGTTCGCCCGGGCGCACCGGGGGTCGCTGTTGCTGGACGAGATCTCCGAACTCAGGCTCGACCTCCAGGCCAAGCTGCTCCGCGTGCTGCAGGAGCGCAGCTTCGAACGCCTGGGCGGGAGCGAGACCATCCGCGTGGACGTGCGGATCATCGCCACCAGCAACCGCGACCTGCAGGAAGCCGTGGCCGCGGGAACCTTCCGCGAGGACCTGTACTACCGGCTGCACGTGCTGCCGCTGCGGGTGCCCCCGCTGCGCGAGCGGCGCGAAGATATAGTCGCACTCAGTAACTATTTCCTGGTGCAGGCGACCATGGAGCAGGGGCAGCCGCCGCGCCGGTTGTCGCCGGAAGCGGAGGGACTGCTCACCAGCGCGCCCTGGCCGGGGAACGTGCGGCAGCTCAAGCACGCCGTGGAGCGCGCGGTGGTGCTGTCGCAGGGCACGGTGATCGGCCCCGAGCACTTCGACCTCGAGCACGAGCGCACGCCGCCCAAGGGCATGATGGCGATCGCCAAGACGCCGCCGACCGGAAACGCGGCGGTCTCTTCGGCCGCGTCGCCCTACGACCTGACCCGGCTCGAGTGGGAGATGATCGACCGCGCGCTGGCGGCCACGGGGGGCAACCGCACGCATGCCGCGCGGCTCCTCGGCATCCATCCGCGCACGCTGCGCAAGAAGCTCAACGGGCCCAAGGGCCCGGGCCAGCCACCGCGGTCCGGGGCGCCATGAGCCAGCACACCATTCTCATCGCCGACGACGATCCCGAGAGCCAGACCGCGATCGGGGCCGCACTGGCGCCCGAAGGCTATCACATCATCTACGCGTCCCGCGGGGACGTGGTGGTGGAGTTGGCGGCGAGCCTGCGGCCCGACGTCGTGCTGCTCGACGTCAAGATGCCGGGGGCGTCGGGGTTCGAGGTGTGCGCCGACCTGCGCAGCCATCCGGTGCTGCGCGACGTGCCGATCGTGATCGTGTCGGGGATGGGGGATCACGCGTCGCGGCTCAAGGGGTTGGAGGCGGGGGCCGACGACTTCATCGCCAAGCCGTTCGACACGCTGGAGCTCAGGGCGCGCGTGCGGCACCTGTGCCGGCTCAACCGGTCGCAGCGGCTGCTGCAGGAGCGGGAGCGGTACGACCAGCTTCTGTATCTGTCGCCCGA
>JBJKPA010000042.1:0-6439 GCA_046706905.1 Gemmatimonadaceae bacterium | reverse complement strand
GGCTCCTGCGCCGTCGCGCGCGCCGGCGCCGCCGCCAGCGCGGCCAGCGCCACCATCACCATCGCCAGGTAGGTGCGAAATATCATTTGAGCAGCAACAGAGGTTCGATCAGAGTCGGGAGAAACAGAAACGTCGCGCAACCGATCAGCGACGGCACCACCGGGATCATCAGCACCTTCACCACCAGGAACGCGTACAGCAACAACGCCAGGAGCCGGTTGAGGCTTCCCGCCAGCCACGCCGCCCACGCATGACGCCCCCGGAGCAACCGCGCGAGCGCGAACGCCTCGAGATGCACCCCAAACGCCACCGCCGCCGTCAACGCCAGCGCCGCACGATCCGCCGGCGCCGGGAACAGCAGCATCAGCGCCCCCATCGAGGCGCCGATCAGCCCCACCGCCGCCAGCGCGAACAGCCCGAAGATCTTCACCGTCCGTCCTGTCCCCGCTCGCGCAGCGCCGCCGTGGCCCGCCGGTACATCGAGTAGAACCCGCCCCCCGCCCCGACAAACGTGAACACGATCGTGAGCCACGGCGACGTGTGAAAGCGACCGTCCAGCCACAGGCCCGCGAACACGAAGACCGCGATCGTCATCGCGAATTGCAGCCCGAGCCCGGCGAACTCGGCGCCGGTCGGCGTCGAGCGCTTCGCGAGCGGAGAATCCGATGCCTTCCGCTTCTCCTCTGGCCCTCGATCGCGGTCCATTTCCGCCCGGAAACTAGGACTTTGTGAAATTTTTCGCAAGCGAACCGGAGCCCCGAAATCGACCGCCGTGACACCGGTCGGCAACCCCGCCTCGGCCCGCCCATCGCGCCCCCTGACGAGGTCCCGAGAGACCCACTATCCCGACCTCCCAACTCATGTAGTGGCCGTCACATCCGCCGTGACGATTCATGTTGACGATTCGTCTTCTCGTTGATAAGTTGGCCATCGAACGATTTGTGATAGGGACGCGCCATCACAAATCTGACCCGCGACGCCACGCCCGTTCTGCCTCATGAATTCGCGTCTGGTCATCTCGTTACTCTGCGCCGGAGCCATCGGAATTGCCTGCAGTGCACGCGGGCATTCGGTCGACGCAGCCGTCCCCGCTTCCGCGCAGCCGGTTGACGGCCATCCCAAAATGAAATCGTTCCTCGACGTCGAGCATCAGCGCACCGGCGTGCGCTTCGCGCTCCACGTCGTGAACACCAGCTCGCATCGCGTCGAGATCGATTTCCCCAACGGCCAGGTCTACGACTTCGTCGTCCTCGATTCGCTCGGCCATCAGGTGTGGCAGTGGGCCCGCGCCCGCATGTTCACCCAGTCCACGCAGATCAAGTACGTCGGCGGCGGTGACGAGTTCGAGGTCGCCGAGAGCTGGAAGCATCCCCTCGCCCCCGGCCGCTACACCGCGATCGCCACGCTCACCAGCACCAACTACCCGGTGAGCGAGACCGTCCCCTTCACGATCCGCTAGCCCGCCCGGCTCCCCCGCGTCCGCCATGACGAATGCCGTCGCGGACGCGACACCGGCGCCCGCCGCTCCGCTGCCCCGCGCCCCCTTCGCGGCCCGCGTCGTCCTGACGCTCGCCGCCGCCAAGCTGGCCCTCCACCTGATCGTGCTCGCCGTCACGCCGTACGGCATCCACCGCGACGCGTTCCTCTACTTCGCGATGGGCGATCACCTCCGCCTGTGGCGGATGGACTTCCCGCCCTTCATCGCGATCATGGGGAACCTCCAGACG
Organism: Gemmatimonadaceae bacterium; assembly: GCA_046706905.1. GTDB lineage: Bacteria > Gemmatimonadota > Gemmatimonadetes > Gemmatimonadales > Gemmatimonadaceae > JAGWRI01. Next base: position 4,712 of record JBJKPA010000042.1, on the reverse strand, counting down.
GCGATCTTCGGCCACACGCTGGCCGCGGCCCGCGTCTTCCCGGCGCTCGAGGGCACGGTCCTCCTCGTCCTCGCGGCCCTCATCGCCCGCGAGCTGGGAGGGGGCCCCTTCGCCCAGGGGCTGGCCGCCCTCCCGATGCTCTGCGCCGGCCTCTTCCTCCGCCCGTCCAACCTCTTCCAGCCGGTCGTCCTCGACCAGCTCTGGTGGACGCTGGCCCTCTACACCCTCCTCCGCGTCGGACGCGCCCACGCCCAGAGGGATCCGCGCTCCGAGCGCGACTGGTGGCTCGGCTTCGGCCTCGCCACCGGCCTCGGGCTCCTCACCAAGTTCAGCATCCTGTTCATCGGACTGGCCGTGCTCGGCGCCCTCCTCGTCACGCGCCTCCGCCGCTCGCTCCGCACGCCCTGGCCCTGGGTCGCCGCCGCCATCGCCTTCGCCATCGGCAGCCCCAGCCTCGTGGGACAGATCCGGCTCGGCTTCCCGGTCGTGGGGCAGATGCACCAGCTCGTGGGCTCGCAGCTCACCCACGTAACCTACGCGTCGTTCGTGCTGGATCAGCCGCTCATGATCGGCGTCACGGGCTTCGTCCTGGCCGCGGCCGGCGCCGCGGCCCTCGTGGCCTGGCGGCCACTCTCCCCGTACCGCGCCGCCGGATGGGCCTGCATCCTCGTCTTCTTCCTGCTGATGGCGCTCCACGGCAAGGCGTACTACGTCGGACCCATCTACCCCACGCTCATCGCCGCCGGCGCCGTCTGGCTCGACCGCGCGCGGCTCGCCCGGTTCCCGGCCATTCCGCGCGTCCTCCGATGGGGCGTCGTCACCGCGATGCTCGGCGAGGGCGCGATCCTCTTTCCGATCATTCTCCCCATTCTCTCGCCGCCCCGCCTGGCCACGTACATCACGCGCGCCGGGCTCGAGGTCGTGAACGCCACCAACTGGGGCGGCACGGACCTCATCCCGCAGGACTTTGCCGACCAGCTCGGCTGGCGCCACCAGAGCGCGGTCGTGGCCCGCGTGTATCGGTCGCTCTCCCCCGCCGAGCAGGCTCAGACGGTGCTCGGCGCCGACAACTACGGGGAAGCGGGCGCCCTCGAATTCTACGGCCCGCACTACGGGCTGCCGTACGTGGTGTGCGGCTGCGGCTCCTACTGGTTCTTCGGGCCCGGCCCAAAACCGGGGCGCGTGCTGATCGACGTGGGCACCGACTCGGCCAAGCTCGCGGCCCTGTACGGCGACGTGCGCCGCGCGGCGCGCATCCTGAGCCCCTGGTCGGTGAACGAGGAACGCGACGTTCCCGTCTGGATCGCGCGCGACCCCAGGGAAACGTTGCAGCAGGCGTGGCCGACGATCGATCACGGCAACTGATCGCGCGTGTGCGCCGCGTCACACACTGAACCGCGCCGTTCGCGCGTTGCCGCCGCGCGTACAACTCTTTGTGCCGAACCGCGGCACCTCCGCGTCTCTCGCGAGTAGCACGCGCAGATCCCACGCGAGACAGGAGGTCCCTATGACACCTCGCGCCTCACGCGGGTGGTGGCTGGTCGTCGCCGCGATTTCGAGTGCCGTCGTCGGCTGCTCGTCGGATACGCACCCCACCGCTCCGCTCAGTCAGAACACCTCGGCCGCGTTCGCCGTGGCGAGGACCTTCCAGTCGATGGGCGACTCGGTGGTCGCCGCGCGCGGCGACAGCGGGGAGGCCATCCGGTACTACGGGGCGGCGGCCGTGCTGCGGCGCGTTCCGGTCTTCGACACGATCACGATCATGGTGGACAGCGTCCCCATGACGTTCGACGCCGTGGCGATCGCCGTGAACGACACCGGCGGTCCCGCCGGCTGCCCCATGCCGCCGATGGACGACGACCAGGACGCGCAGTACGAGTGCCCCTGGGGCACGCCGCACATGACGCGCACGCTGTTCGCCTGGCAGGCCGACAGCCTGCCGCACATCGTGCAACTCGTGGCGATGAGCGATTCGGGCGCCATCGGGCTGCCGGCGTTCGGCGAGCACCAGCGCGGCGACTCCTCCGCCGATTCGGTGTCGAGCATTCCGGCGCGGCTCAAGTATTTCGCCAGGGGGTCGGGGATCTGGTGGGGCACCGCGGGCACGCAGCACGACAGCGTGGCACCCAACGGCAACCCCTGTCCCGTGGACACCGCGGCGGCGGACTCGGCGTCCGCCGACACCGCGTCGCACCACGAGCGGGAGGGGCATGGGTGGGGACAGTTCACCATGACCAACGCCAACTGCCAGATGGCGGACTTCAGCTTCGACTTCGAGGGTACCGTGTCGGTGCCGCCGGTGGATTGGTGGCATCGCAACTCGGCGTCGGGGACGCACACGATCTCGCTCGCCGCGAGCAAGGTGCCCGGCGCGTATCTGACGCTCGGCGTCCCGATGGGAGGCGATCACTAGGACCGGCGGCTGTCGGGCCGCCGAGCCCCGGGTTAGCTTCTGGAAGGGCGCGGATCCGTCCGCGCCCTTTCCTTCGTCCCCACCCCACTCCGCCTCCGCGTGGCCACGACGACGACGCCCTCCACCGCCCGCGACGACGATCGCGACCTCGAGCTGCTGGCCCGGCTGGCCGCGGCGCACCGCGATCTCAAGGCGCAGATCGCCCGCCGCATCGTGGGGCAGCAGGCGATCGTGGACGATCTGGTGACGGCGCTCCTCGCCGGCGGGCATGCCCTGCTGGTCGGCGTGCCGGGGCTGGCCAAGACGCTGCTCGTGCAGACGGTGTCCGAGGCCCTCGACCTCACCTTCTCGCGGGTCCAGTTCACGCCCGACCTGATGCCCAGCGACATCACGGGCACCGAGCTGCTCGAGGAGGACCGCGCCGCCGGCCGGCGGGTATTCAAGTTCGCGAAAGGCCCGATCTTCGCCAACATCGTGCTGGCCGACGAGATCAACCGCGCGCCGCCCAAGACGCAGGCGGCGCTGCTCCAGGCGATGCAGGAGCACGCCGTGACCGCCGCCGGGCAGACGCACGCCCTGCCGCGCCCCTTCTTCGTGCTCGCCACGCAGAACCCCATCGAGCAGGAGGGCACCTACCCCCTGCCCGAAGCGCAGCTCGACCGGTTCATGTTCCAGCTCCGCGTGGCCTACCCGTCGCGCGCCGAGGAGGAGCGCATCGTGGCCGAAACGACGAGCGACGAGGACGTGCGGATCACGCCGCTGCTCGACGCCGCACAGCTCCTCGAGTTGCAGCATCTCGTGCGGCGGCTTCCCGCGCCGCCGACCGTCGTGAGCTACGCCGTGAAGCTGGCGCGGAGCACCCGGCCCGAGAGCGAGGACGCGACGCCGCTCGTCAAGAAGTACGTGAGCTGGGGCGCCGGCCCGCGGGCGTCGCAGTACCTCGTGCTGGGCGCCAAGGCGCGCGCGGCGATGGACGGACGCCCGATGCCTGATCTCGAGGACGTGAACGCGATCGCGATGCGCGTGCTCGAGCACCGCGTGGTGCTCAACTTCCAGGCTGAGGCCGAGGGCGTGAGCGCCGAGCGGGTGATCGAAGTGGGGGAGCGGCCGTAGCGTCGTCCGGGCGCGGGACGCCGGCGCGGAAACGGCGCGGCCGGCGTGATTTCGATGATGCGCCCCGGGAACACCGAATTAATACTGGCGCTAAGCGCCGAGCCTCGGCATACTGATGTTGTGCGTGGCGACGGCGCCGCGCCTTCCCCCCGCAAGGGCCGCGTGTCCCCCGGTCCACGCCGATCATGATCGTCCTGCACACCCTTGGTGTCGCCGCCATCCAACTGGGAGCGCGGCGGGTGGTGCCGTCGGCCACGCGTGCGTTCGCGTCGCTGCTCTTTCTGGGCATCGAGCGGGGGCGCGACGTGCCGCGCGGCGAGCTGCAGGCGCTGCTCTTTCCCGGGCAGCGCGAGCGTACGGCGTCCCACAACCTCCGGCAGCTCCTCTATCGCCTGCGCGGGCTGGGCGCTCCCGTGGTGGCCGACGACCGGTGCGTATCGGTGCCCGAGGCGGCGGTGCGCGACGATTTCTCCTCGCTGGGCGCGGGCGGACTCGGGGTGGACACGATCCAGGCGGTGGCGGGGGGCATTCTGCCCGGCTATCGGCCCGACTTCTCGCGGCCGTTTTCGGCGTGGGTCGAGTCGCAGCGGGGACGGATCGGGCACGGGTTGTTGGCTCCGCTGGCCACTCGGCTGGCCGAGTTGCGGGGTGCGGGGCGGTGGCGGGAGCTGGAGCCGGTGGCGCGGGCGGTGCTGGGGCTCGACTCGCTGAATGAGGAAGCGACGCTGGCGCTGGCGGAGTGTCTGGCGCTGCGCGGCCAGAAGGCGCGGGCGGTGCAACTCCTCGACACGTATCTCGAGGAGGTGGGGCCGTACGGGCAGGATCTGCGGTTGCCGGCGCACGTCCTGCGGACGCGGATCTCGGAACGGGTGCCGGAGCCGCGGTATCGGCGGCTGGGACCGGGCCCGTTCGTGGGGCGGGACGCGGAGCTGGCGGAGCTGTGGCGGCACTACCGGAGCGCGAAGGGTGGCGAGCCGCGGACCGTGGTGATTTACGGGGAGCCGGGGATCGGGAAGACGCGTCTGGCGACGGAGTTCTTGAAGGCGGCGGCGCTGGACGGGGCGACCTGTCTCAAGGTGGAGTGTGCGCCGCACGACGTGCGGCGTCCATTGGGGGTGTTCGTGGATCTGGTGCCGAAGCTGCTGGAGGCGCCCGGAGGGTTGGGGGTGTCGCCGGAGGGGCTGGA
>JBJKPA010000041.1:0-4504 GCA_046706905.1 Gemmatimonadaceae bacterium | reverse complement strand
CGACGGCGCCGCGCATGACGTCGAGGGCGCGGCGGAGCGAGTCGCGGATGTCGGCGACCGGTCGTCCCTGGTCGAGCGCCTCGGCGGCGAGGGCGACGTCGGCGAGGCGGACGCCCTGCGACTCGGCATCGCGGATGGCGTCGTGCAGCGCGCGGTACATGTCAGGCGCTCACCTTTTCGAGCCGGTGTACCCAGCGCACCCACGGAAGGGCGCGGAGCTCGTCGCGGATCTCGGTGCCCGGGGCCTCGTCCACCTCGATCACCATGAGGGCGTCGCCGCCGCGGTGTTTCCGGCTCAGCCTGAGCGTGGCGATGTTGAGCTCGGCGTCGGCCAGGCGGGCGGTGATGCGGGCCACCGAGCCCTTGACGTCCTCGGCGACGAGGACGATGGTATGGCTATTTCCTAATACCTCCACGGCGTAGCCGTCGATCTCGCTCACCCGGACGCGGCCGGCGCCGAGCGAGGCGCCGGTCATGACGTGGCGCCGCTCGCCGCGCTCGACGGTGATGCGGGCCGAGTTGGGGTGGGCGTCGTCGGCGAGCGTGGTCTTCTCGAAGCGGTAGTCCAGGCCGTCCCGCTCGGCGATCTCCAGCGCGTCGCGCAGCCGTTCGTCGTCGGGGTGGAAGCCGAGGAGGCCGCCGGCGACGGCCTTGTCGGTGCCGTGCCCCTCACCGGTGCGCGCGAAGGAACCGTGCAGCTCGATGCGGGCGCGCTCCGGGGTGCCGCCCACGAGGCAGCGGGCGAGGAGCCCGAGCTTGCAGGCCCCCGCGGTGTGGGACGAGGATGGGCCCACCATGACGGGGCCGATGATGTCGAGGAGCGAGACCACGGTTGGTGAGTCGGTGAGTCGGTAGGACGGTAGGACGGTAGGACGGTAGGACGGTAGGACGGCAAGCGAAACTGCGTTGAACTCCGCGATGCTACGCCAGTCAACCCGCGCGACGCTTGCGGGGAGCGCGGGTGCTGCGCGAGAACAGCGCGTTCAGAAACTGGCCCGTGTAGGAACCCGGGACGGCCGCCACCTGTTCCGGGGTGCCCTGGGCGATGATCTCGCCGCCCCGGGTGCCCCCTTCCGGGCCCAGGTCCACGATCCAGTCCGCCGTCTTGATGACGTCCAGATTGTGCTCGATTACGAGCACGGTGTTCCCGCGGTCCACGAGCCGGTGGAGCACGTCGAGCAGGAGGCGGACGTCCTCGAAGTGGAGGCCGGTCGTGGGCTCGTCCAGGATGTAGAGCGTGCGCCCGGTGTCGCGCTTGGCCAGCTCGGTGGCCAGCTTCACGCGCTGCGCCTCGCCGCCGGAGAGCGTGGTCGCACTCTGGCCGAGGTGGACGTAGCCGAGCCCCACGTCGTGGAGGGTCTGCAGCTTCTGCTGGATGCGCGGCTGGTTCTCGAAGAACTCCAGCGCGTCCTCGACGGTGAGGTCCAGCACGTCGGCGATGCTCCTGCCGCGGAAGCGCACCTCCAGCGTCTCGCGGTTGTAGCGCCGGCCCTTGCACACCTCGCAGGGCACGTAGACGTCGGGGAGGAAGTGCATCTCGATCTTCACCAGGCCGTCGCCCTGGCACGCCTCGCACCGCCCGCCCTTCACGTTGAACGAGAAGCGCCCCGGGCCGTAGCCGCGGATCTTGGCTTCCGGCATCTCGGAGAACAGCTCGCGGATCGGGGTGAACAACCCGGTGTAGGTGGCCGGATTCGAGCGCGGGGTGCGGCCGATCGGGCTCTGGTCGATGTCGATGACCTTGTCCACGTGCTCGAGCCCGGCGATCGCGCCGTGCTTGCCCGGGATGGTGCGCGCGCGGTAGAAATGGCGGGCCAGCGCGCGGTGCAGAATGTCCTCCACCAGCGTGGACTTCCCCGACCCCGACACGCCGGTGACGGCGACGAACAGGCCCAGCGGCAGCTCCACCGTGATGTCGCGCAGGTTGTGCTCGGCGGCGTCCTCGATGCGGATCACGCGCCCATGGTCGAACGGCCGGCGCTCGCGCGGAATCGCGATCCGCAGCTTCCCGCCGAGATACTTGCCGGTGAGCGAGCCGGGGGTGCGGACGATGTCGTCCACCGTGCCCTCGGCCACGACCAGGCCGCCGTGCTTGCCGGCGCCGGGGCCGAGGTCGATCACGTGGTCGGCGGCGCGCATCGTCTCCTCGTCGTGCTCGACGACGATGACGGTGTTGCCGAGGTCGCGGAGCTGCTCGAGGGTGGCGAGGAGCCGCGCGTTGTCGCGCTGATGGAGGCCGATGCTGGGCTCGTCGAGGATGTAGAGGACGCCGACCAGCCGCGAGCCGATCTGCGTGGCGAGCCGGATGCGCTGCGCCTCGCCGCCGGAGAGCGATTCGGCCGAGCGGCTGAGCGTGAGGTAGTCGAGCCCGACGTCGACCAGGAAGCGGAGCCGCTCGCGGACTTCCTTGAGAATGGGACCGGCGATCTCGGCGTCGAGTCCGGCGCGGCCCGGGGCACGCAGCACGAGGCCGTCCATGAACTCGCGGGCCGCGGCGATCGGCAGGTCGGCCACCTCGCCGATGTTCCGGTCGCCCACGGTCACGGCCAGCGACTCCGGCTTGAGCCGGTAGCCGTGGCAGCTCTCGCACGGCACCTCGAGCATGTACTCCTGCAGCTCGAGACGGATGGCGTCCGAGCCGGTGTCCTCGTAGCGGCGCTCGACGTTGGCGATGACGCCCTCCCACGCGGCGCCCGATTTGCGCCGGCCGCCGGACGCGTCGCCGTAGAGGATCGCCTGCTGCACGTCGGTGGGGAGGTCGCCCCACGGGCTGTTGAGATCGAACCCGTACTTGCGGGCGAGCGCGGGAAGGATCACGCGCCGGAGCTGCCCCGACGGCTCGCCCCAGGGCAGGATCACGCCCTCGAGGATCGAGATGCGCGGATCGCCCAGCACGAGCCCCTCGGCCACGCGGCGCCGCGTGCCGAGGCCGCCGCACGCCGGGCAGGCCCCATATGGAGAGTTGAATGAGAACTGCCGCGGCTCGAGGTCGGGCAGCGAGATCCCGCAGGCCGGACAGCCGTAGCGCTCGGAGAAGATCTCCGTCGCGCCGCGCGAGGCGTCGTGGACCTCGACCAGCCCGTCGGCGAGCTTGAGCGCCGTCTCGATGGAATCGGTGAGCCGGGAGCGGTCGTCGGCGCGCACCGTCGTGCGGTCCACGACGGCCGAGATCGTGTGGTTCTGCCGGCGGTTGAGCTTGGGGGGCGCGGCCACCTCGATCAGCGCGCCGTCGACCCAGGCGCGGATGAACCCCTGCTTGCGTACCGACTCGAACAGGTCGCGGAACTCGCCCTTGCGCCCCTGGACGAGCGGGGCACGGATCTCGATGCGCGTGTCGGCGGGCCAGCCGAGCACGACGTCGGCGATCTGGGCGGCGCTCTGGCGCTGCACCGGCCGGCCGCAGTTGGGACAGTGCGGCGTGCCGACGCGGGCGTAGAGCAGGCGCAGGTAGTCGTAGATCTCGGTGACCGTGCCGACGGTGGAGCGCGGGTTGTGGCCGGCGCTCTTCTGCTCGATGGAGATCGCGGGCGAGAGGCCCTCGATGGAATCCACGTCGGGCTTCTCCATCAGCCCGAGGAACTGCCGGGCGTACGCGGAGAGCGACTCGACGTAGCGGCGCTGTCCCTCGGCGTAGATCGTGTCGAACGCCAGCGACGACTTGCCGGAGCCCGACAGTCCGGTGACCACGGTCAGCCGGTCGCGCGGGATCGCGACGTCGATGTTCCGGAGGTTGTGCTCGCGCGCGCCGCGGACGATCAGTGCGTCTTCTGCCATAGCCTGCGAAAGCTGGGCGATCCGGTGGGGGGAGACAAGCCGGGGGGGTACGGCGTTATCTTACGGAGTCTCTTCCCGCCCGCCGCCATGCCCCACACCGATGCCATTGTCGTGCTGACCACCGTCGCCAACGACGACGAGGGGGTCCGCCTCGTGCGGGCGCTGCTGGAGCGGCGCCTGATCGCCTGCGGCACCCTGCTGCCCGGCGCCCGTTCCCTGTACCGCTGGCAGGGCAAGATCGCCGAGGAGAAGGAGGTCGTGCTGCTTCTCAAGACCCGCTCGGCGCAGATCGAGACGCTGCAGGCGGCGTTCGGCGAGCTGCACCCCTACAAGGTGCCCGAGCTGCTCGCCCTCCCCGTGTCGGCCGGCCTGCCCAAATACCTGGAATGGATCAGCGGCGAGACGTCGCTCGCGCTGGCCTGACCTGATGCCGCGTCGCGAAGGGCCGCAGGACCAACCGGAGCAGCGACCGATGGACGCCCCCGGGGAGCAGCCGGTGGAGCGCGAGGTGCCGCCCACCCCCGCGGCCAGCGCCGACCAGGCGGGAGACGCCGAGGCCTCGCGGCGGATGGACACGCCCGCCCGGCAGGCGGCCCTCGAGGAGGTGCGGCGCCGCCTGGAGCGCAGTGACCTGGCGGGCGCGCTGGCGCGGCTGGACAAGCTGCTGGCCGAGGCGCCGGACGACGTGGAGTTGCTGTGCGCGCGGGGGACGCTGCACGCGCAGCAGTCC
>JBJKPA010000040.1:0-5089 GCA_046706905.1 Gemmatimonadaceae bacterium | reverse complement strand
ATCCGCAGCGAGTTGCTCACCATCGACCGCGGCCGGGAGCGGGCGGCGAAACGCGGCAACCGGCTGGAACACCTGGGGCGCGACTTCGCGTACGCGATTCGTGCCCTGCGGCACCACCGCGGATTCGCCGCGGTGGTGGTGCTCACGCTTGCCCTCGGCATCGGGGCCAACACGGCGATCTTCTCGCTGGTGGACGCGCTGTTGCTGCGGCCCATTCCCGTGTCGCACCCCGAGCAGCTCGTGGCCCTCGGCGACCCGGCCCAGACGAATTCCGTGTGGACGGGCTCGCCGCGCACCGACGTCTATTCGTATCCCCTGTACAAGGACATCCGCGACAACAACACGGTGTTCTCCGGCCTGTACGGGACGTCGGGCGCCGGATCGCTGCCGTTCGTGTTCGACCGGCCATCGGCGGCGGACTCGGCCACCGCGGGCTCGGCGCCCGGGCCGGAGTATCCGCATGCCCGGTACGTGACGGCGAACTTCTTCAGCGTGCTCGGCGTCGGCGCCGCCCGCGGCCGCGTGTTCCGCCCCGACGAGGACCGCGTCGTCGGCGCCGCGCCGGTGATCGTGATCTCGGACGGGTACTGGAAGCGCCGCTTCGCCCGGAACCCGGCCGCGATCGGGCGCACGGTATCGGTGGATCACGTGCCCATGACCATCGTCGGAGTGACGCCGCCGAGCTTCACGGGCGACGCCGTGGCGGAGCGAACGGACGTCTGGATTCCGATCAGCATGGAGCCGGCACTCAGTCCGGCCAACGACTGGCTGACGAACCGGGACTGGAACACCCTTCTGCTCATGGGCCGGCGGAAGCCCGGCGTGACCTTCGCGCAGGCACGCGCGGAGCTGGTCCCCCTGATCCGGCGTCTGCTCGGCCAGGCGGCCAAGGGGAGCCCCGACAGCACCGTGGCCGTCGCCCGGCTGCCCGTTCCGATCAGCCCGGGCGCGCGCGGTTTCTCGTACTGGCGCTCGCGGTACGCCACGTCGCTGTACACCCTGCTCGTGGCGGTGGCGCTGGTCCTGCTCATCGTGTGCGCCAACGTGGCCAACCTGCTGCTCGGCCGGGCGACGTCGCGCGGGCGCGAAATCGGGGTTCGACTGGCGATTGGCGCCGGGCGGGGGCGCCTGGTTGAGCAGCTCATGATCGAAAGCCTGACGCTCGCCGTGGCCGGGGCCGCGCTCGGAGTGCTGGTCGCGCGCTGGAGCATGGCGCTGCTGCTTCGATTCGCCGCCGGTGGCGGCAACGTGCTCCCGCTCGACACGCACCTCGATGCGCGGGTGCTTGCGTTCACGGCGGCGCTCACCGGCGCCAGCGCGCTGCTGTTCGGTCTCGCGCCGGCGCTGCGCGCGACGCGCGTGGACGTCGCGGCGGTGCTGCGCGGGCATGCGCGCGGCATCTCGGGGGCGTGGGGGCGGTTCGCGGCCGGCCGGGTGCTGGTGATGCTCCAGGTCGCGCTCTCGCTCACGATGCTCGTGGCCACGGGGATGGTCGTGCGGAGCCTGCGGGCATTGCAGAACACCGACCTGGGCCTCGATCGCGATCACCTGCTGATCGCGCCGGTGAACGCTTCGAAACTCCAGCGCTCGGACAGCGCACTGGAAGTTCTGCGAACCGAGCTGGCGGCGAAGATCACCGCGCTTCCGGGCGTGGCCGGCGTGAGCTTCTCGAAGAACGGCCTGTTCAGCGGCGCCGACGGGTGGACGACCGTCGAGATCCCAGGGTTCGTGCCGCGCGTGGAGAGCGATTCGCTGATCGCCTACGACATCGTCGGCCCGCGGTACTTCACGACGATCGGGGCGCACCTGCTGCGCGGACGTGACCTCACGGCCGCCGACATGGGGAATCCGGGGCCCGTGACGGTCATCAACGAAGCGTTCGCCAAGCGATTCTTTCCGAACGCCGATCCGATCGGCAAGACGCTGCGGCGGACCGGGATCCCGTACCGGATCGTCGGCGTGGTCGCCGACGTGCACGAGAACGAGTTGCGGGGACCGCCGAGCGCGCGCCTCTACATCCCGATGTGGGAACATCATGGGGGCAGCCGCTTCGAGATCCGTACGGTCGGTGATCCGGCGCGGCTCATCCGGCCGGTTCGCCGCGTGGTCCAGGCCGCGGCCCCGGAGCTGGGCGTGGACGGCCCGACGCCGCTGACCGATCTCATGCGGGATTCGATGCGCCAGGACATCCTGATGGCCCGCCTCGTGAGCGGGTTCGGGCTGCTCGCGCTCGTGCTCGCCGCGATGGGGCTTTACGGAATCCTCTCGTACGCCACGATCCGCCGGACCGGGGAGTTCGGCCTCCGGATGGCCCTGGGCGCGGAGCCGGGCGAGATCCTCCGGCTCGTGCTCCGCGACGCGCTCTGGCTGCTCGCGCTCGGCGTGGTGGCGGGGGCGCCGCTCGTCGTGGTGGGCGCGCGGCTCCTGCGGAGCGAGTTGTACGGCGTGGGCCCGTTCGACCCGCTGTCCATCGCCTTCGCCATCGCGGTGCTGGCCGCGAGCGCGCTGCTGGCCGGGCTGGTCCCCGCCCGGCGGGCGGCCCGCGTGGGCCCGCTCGTGGCGCTGCAGAGCGAGTAGGGCCCCCGGCCCTTGCCAGCCCAGTGACCCTGCGCGCAGTTTCCCACTCGTAGCCCGCTCCCCACCTTGTCCCCCCCAGGACCGGAGCCCGTCGGGATCGCCCGGCTTGGTCAAGCCGCTTGAGGCTTCTTGAGAGAGGGACATTCACCATGTTCACAGCACGTCACATCTACCTGCTGGCCTTTCTGCCGCTGGCGCTCCCGGTCACGTCCGGGGCTCCCGTGCCGCCGGGCCACCTGACCAGCGCCCTCCACTGGCGCAACGTCGGGCCGTTCACGGGCGGGCGCGCCACCGCGGTCGCCGGCGTCGCCGGCCAGCCGAACGTCTACTACATGGGCACCGCCGGCGGCGGCGTCTGGAAGACCGACGACTTCGGCAACCGCTGGCAGAGCATCTCCGACAAGGACTTCAAGACGGGCAACATCGGCGCCGTGGCCGTCGCCCCCTCCGACCCGGACGTCATCTACGTCGGCACGGGCGACTCCGCGCCCCGCAACACGGTCCTCACCGGCGAGGGGATGTACAAGTCCACCGACGGCGGCAAGACCTGGTCGTTCATCGGACTCGGCGACACGCACATCATCAGCTGGATCCTGATCAACCCCACCGATCCCAACGTCGTGTACGTCGCGGCCCTCGGGCATCTGTTCGCACCCAATCCGGAGCGCGGCGTCTACAAGACCACCGACGGCGGCAAGACCTGGAACAAGGTCCTGTTCGTCAACGACAGCACCGGCGCCATCACGATGGCGATGGATCCCTCCGATCCCACCACGGTGTACGCCGCGATGTGGCAGATGTCGCGCGCCCACTGGACGTTCTCCAGCGGCGGGCCGGGCAGCGGGATCTACAAGACGACCGACGGCGGCGCGCACTGGACCAACATCACGCACCACCCGGGCCTGCCCACCGGCATCTTCGGCAAGGTCGGCATCGCCGTGGCGCCGAGCAGCCCGAACACGGTGTACGCGCTGGTCCAGGCCGAGTACAAGGGGCAGGCGGGCGGTCTGTTCCGGTCGGACGACGCGGGCCGCACGTGGCGGCTGATCAACAACAGCATGGATATCACGCAGCGCGCGTTCTACTACTCGAACGTGTACGTGGACCCCAAGGACGCGAACACGATCTACCTGCCCAACGTGGGGCTGTACGTTTCGCACGACGGCGGCAAGACGCTGACCGGCCTGCGCCCGCCGCACGGCGACAACCACGTGCTGTGGATCAACCCCAAGAACACGCAGAACTTCATCGAAGGCAACGACGGCGGTGCCTCGGTCACGTTCAACGGCGGCCAGGCCTGGAGTTCCGAGGACAACCAGCCCACGGGACAGTTCTACCACGCCAACCTCGACGATCAGTTCCCCTTCCATATCTACGGCGCGCAGCAGGATCGCAGCTCGGTCGAGGGGCCGAGCAACGCGCCCACGCCGGTCTGGACCAACATCCAGGGCGGCGAGATGAGCTGGGTCGTGCCGACGCCGGGCAAGCCCTGGATCACGTACGGCAGCGGCTACTACAGCAAGGAGTGGCGCGAAGACCGCCGCGCCGGCCTCGTCACCAACGTCAGCCCGTGGCCGTCGTACCAGTTCGGCCTCGCGGGCTCGAAGATCAAGTACCGCTATGGCTGGATCCACCACCCGGTGGTGTTCGCCCCCGGCAACGCCAACGAGCTGCTGATGGGCGCGAACGTGCTGTTCGAGACGACCGACGAGGGCACGAACTGGAAGGTGATCAGCCCCGATCTCACGCGGAACGACAAGAGCAAGGAGGCGCGGCCGGGCGGCCCGATCAGCGCCGACGTGACCGGTGAGGAGATGTTCGGCACGATCTCGTCGATCGCCTTCTCGCCGATGTCCGACAGCGTGATCTGGACCGGGTCGGACGACGGCCTGGTGTACGTGACCACCGACGCGGGCGGCCACTGGACGCAGGTGCGCCCACCCGAGCTGCCCGAGTGGTCCACGATCACCTGCATCGAGCCGTCGCACACCGCGCAGGGCACCGCGTACGTGTCGGCGAGCCGCTATGACTGGGACGACTTCCATCCGTACGTCTACAAGACCACGGACTACGGCAAGCACTGGACGACGATGACCACCGGGCTGCCGGCCGACGAGTACGTGGAGAGCGTGCGGCAGGATCCCAACCAGCCCGATCTGCTGTTCGCGGGCACCAGCGCGTCGGCGTACTTCAGCCTCGACGGCGGACAGCAGTGGCAGCCGCTGAAGCTGAACCTGCCGGCCGTGCGGGTGAGCGACGTGCAGATCCAGCCCGAGCAGCACGCCGTGGTGCTCGCCACCTTCGGCCGCGGGTTCTGGGTGCTGGACGACCTGCAGTTCCTCGAGCAGCTCGGCTCGGCGCAGGTGTCGAACGGATCGGCGTACCTGTTCAAGCCGCAGCAGGCGTGGCTGGCCTCGCGGCGCGGCGGCGGGTACGGCCGTGGCGGCGGCGGCGGGAGCCTGGCGCCGGGCGTCGCGGTGTTCTTCAACGTGCCGTCGAGCTACGACGGGAC
>JBJKPA010000039.1:0-6445 GCA_046706905.1 Gemmatimonadaceae bacterium | reverse complement strand
CCCGAAAGGCGATTCCGCCCGCCGCACCCGGCTGCCGCCGGCCCCGCCCCTCGGTCCGTTCAACCGTCTGGACATCGACCGGGCGTCGGCCGTCGAATTGCAGCGATTGCCGGGGATCGGGCCCGCGTTGGCGGCCCGCATCGTCGCATTTCGGGACTCGAATGGGCCCTTCGGCGGCATGGCTCGGCTGCGCCGCGTGAAGGGAATCGGACCCGCGACCGCCGCCCGGCTCGACTCGCTCGTCCGCTTCTCCGGAATTCCGCGCCCGTAAGTCCGTCGGGCGCCGCGCCTTTCGCCGGACGTGTCGGACGTCACCAAAAAAACTTCCTCGACGCGTGTAACCCGTTCTTGACAGGGAGGTTACGTCAAGGCACCTTCACGGTTGCGACGGGGCGTGCTTTATTGATGGCCCCGGTCGTCACATAAGGCCCCCACCGACCACCCCGCGTCAACACGCCCATGGCCGCACCCGCCGCCTCAAGCGAACGCATCGGCGATCTCCTCGTCCGCGAAGGGCTGATCTCCAAGGAGCAGCTCGACAAGGCGCTGCAGGAGCAGAAGCAGAGCGGCACGCGGGTGGGCTACAACCTCGTCAAGCTCGGCTTCATCCACGAGACCGAGCTGACCAAGATGCTCGCCCGGCAGTTCAAGATGCCGGCCGTGGATCTCTCCAAGTTCGAGGTCGATCCGCGCATCGCCAAGCTCATTCCCGGCGATCTCGCGCTCAAGCACCTCGTGCTCCCGCTCAAGCGCGACGGCCGCACGCTCACCGTGGCGATGGCCGATCCCACGAACCTGGGCGTCCTCGAGGACCTCAAGTTCATCACGCGCTACGACATCTTCCCGGTGATCGCCGGCGAGTTCACGATCAAGAACGCGCTGGAGAAGATCTTCGAGACGACCGACACGCAGATGACCACGCTCCTCGAGGACATCGAGGGGATGGGGCTGGAGAGCGACGTCGAGGTCGTCGAGGACGAGGAGGAGGAGGTCTCGGCGGCGGCCCTGGCCGCGGCGGTGGACGACGCGCCGGTCGTGAAGCTGATCAACGCCATTCTCACCGACGCCGTGAAGAAGGGCGCGTCGGACATCCACTTCGAGTGCTTCGAGCACGAGCTGCGGGTGCGCTACCGCATCGACGGCGCGCTCATGGAAGTGATGAAGCCGCCCAAGAAGATGCAGGCGGCGCTGGTGTCGCGCTTCAAGATCATGGCGTCGCTGAACATCGCCGAGCGCCGCGTGCCGCAGGACGGCCGCATCAAGCTGAAGATGGGGAACAAGGTCATCGACTACCGCGTGTCCACGCTCCCCACGCTGTTCGGCGAGAAGATCGTGCTCCGGATCCTCGACAAGGGGAACCTGACGCTCGACCTGGAGAAGTTCGGCATCGAGCCCAAGGCCGAGCACGACCTGATGGAGGCGGTGACGAATCCATACGGCATGGTGCTCGTCACGGGCCCCACGGGCTCGGGCAAGACGACCACGCTCTACTCGGCCATCGCGAAGATCAACACGATCGACGTGAACATCATGACCGCCGAGGACCCCGTCGAGTACAACATGTTCGGGGTCAACCAGGTGCTGGTGCGCAACGAGGTCGGGATGACGTTCGCCGCGGCGCTGAAGGCGTTCCTGCGGCAGGATCCGAACATCATCATGGTGGGCGAGATCCGCGACCTGGAGACCGGCGGCATCGCCATCAAGGCGGCGCTCACCGGCCACCTCGTGCTCTCGACGCTGCACACCAACTCGGCGCCGGAGACGATCACCCGTCTGATGGACATGGGGCTCGAGCCGTTCAACGTGGCCTCGGCGCTCAACCTGGTGCTGGCGCAGCGGCTCGTGCGGCGCATCTGTTCGAACTGCAAGGAAAAGTACACGCCGCCGCCCGAGGAGATGGAGGCGTGCAAGGTCACGCCCGAGACCACGTTGCGCGATCTCCGGTTCACGGACTACGCGATCGACGCGGCGCGGGCGAAGGCGACCAAGGAAGCGGCGCCATACATGGCCAAGGTCACGCTGGACACGACGATCGGCGAGATGGCCTTCTTCCGCGGCAAGGGGTGCGACGCCTGCAACGGCACCGGCCTCAAGGGGCGCCAGGGCGTCTACGAGGTGCTGCCGATGACGCCGGCGATG
The DNA here is from genome assembly GCA_046706905.1 of Gemmatimonadaceae bacterium. Taxonomy (GTDB): domain Bacteria; phylum Gemmatimonadota; class Gemmatimonadetes; order Gemmatimonadales; family Gemmatimonadaceae; genus JAGWRI01. Next base: position 4,306 of record JBJKPA010000039.1, on the reverse strand, counting down.
CGGAAGCTGATCATGATGAACGTCGGCGCGGCGGAGATCCGCGACGCGGCCATCGAGGAAGGCATGCTGACCCTGCGCATGGATGCCTGGATGAAGGTGATGAAGGGCATCACGACGATCGAGCAGATGGTCAGAGAAACTTCGGCATAATGGATGGCTGAGCACTGACGACCGAGGTCTGAGGTCCCGGGACATCGGTGGACCTCGAGCACCGGATGACTTCGGACCTCAGGCCACAGATCACAGTCATCGGTTCGTTGTAGATTTCGTCCTACCGTCCTACCGTCCTACCGTCCTACCGTCCTACCGTCCTACCGTCCTACCATCTAATGACCACACCCGCGTCCCCCTCCGTGCTCAACCTTCGCGTCCTGCTCGAGGAAGTCATCGAGCGCGGCGCCTCCGACCTCCACATCACCGCCGGCGAGCGCGCCAAGATGCGCATCGACGGGGACATCACCGACTCGCGCATCGAGCAGGTCCTGCAGCCCAAGGACACGATGCAGCTGGCCTATTCGGTGCTGACGGAGAACCAGAAGAAACGGTTCGAGATGGACGACGAGCTGGACTTCTCGTTCGGCATCCAGAACCTGGCCCGCTTCCGCGGCAACTGTTTCAAGCAGCGCGGCTGCGTTTCGATGGTCATCCGGCAGATCCCGTTCGACATCAAGACCTTCCAGCAGCTGGGGCTCCCCAAGGTCATCAGCGACCTGTCGGACAAGCCCCGGGGGCTGATTTTGGTGACGGGGCCCACAGGATCGGGTAAATCGACGACCCTGGCGGCGATGATCGACAAGATCAACAAGGAAGTGAAGGGGCACATCATCACGATCGAGGACCCGATCGAGTTCATCCACCGGCACCAGGCGTGCATCGTAAACCAGCGCGAGGTGGGGTCGGACACGAAGAGCTTCCAGATGGCCCTGAAATACGCGTTGCGCCAGGACCCCGACGTCGTCCTCATTGGAGAAATGCGCGACCTGGAGACGATCTCGGCGGGGCTGACCATCGCCGAGACGGGCCACCTGGCGTTCGCGACGCTGCACACCAACAGCGCGGCGGAGGCCATCAACCGGATCATCGACGTCTTCCCGTCGCATCAGCAGTCGCAGGTGCGGGCGCAGCTGGCGTTCTCGCTGGAGGGGATCATCACCCAGACGCTGCTCCCGAAGATGGGCGGCAAGGGGCGGGCGATGGCGGCGGAGATCCTGGTCTGCACGCCGGCGATCCGGGCCCTGATCCGCGACGACAAGATCCATCAGATCTATTCGATGATGCAGTCGGGCAAGAAGTTCGGGATGCAGACGATGAACGACGCCTTGTACAATCTGTACGTGACACGCACGGTCTCGTTCGACGATTGTGTCCGGGCGTCGCACGATCCCCTGGAGCTGTCCCGGATGTGCGGGGTTCCGTTGGAGGGGGCGGACGACAAGAAGCCGGGGGCCCCGACCCCGAGCTTGAGCGGCGGCAGGCGGTAACCACCGGAGGCAACGGAGCACATGCCCACATTCACGTATACGGCCCGGACGGCCAACGGGCAGTTGCGCAGCGACACGATGGAAGCGGCGAACCGCGACGAGGTGATCGCGAATCTCCGCAAGCAGCGGCTCACCGTCGTCAAGGTGGACGAGGGGACGGGGAAGAAGAAGCGCAGCGGCAAGATCGGCATGCGCGACATCGTGATCTTCACGCGGCAGTTCTCGACGATGATCAACTCGGGACTGCCGCTCGTGCAGGCCCTGGACATCCTGGCCCAGCAGAGCGAGAGTCCGGCGCTGCGCGACACCACGCGGCAGATCGTGTTCGACGTCGAGTCGGGCCACACGGTGGCCGACGCGCTCCGCAAGCACCCCAAGGCGTTCACCGAGTTGTACGTCAACATGGTGGCGGCCGGTGAGGCGGGCGGTATTCTCGACACCATCCTGCTGCGCCTCGCGGTGTTCATGGAAAAGAACGACCAGCTGGTGCGCAAGGTGAAGGGCGCGATGATCTACCCGGCGGTGATCATGAGCGTGGCGGCCACGGCCATCGCCGTGCTGCTCATCTTCGTGATCCCCGTCTTCCAGAAGATGTTCTCGAGCGTGAACATCGCGCTGCCGCTGCCCACGCGTATCGTCATCGGGCTGTCGCACTTCCTCAAGTCGTACTGGTGGGCGGTGTTCGGCGGGCTCGGCCTGGGCGGCTATCTGGGCAAGCGCTACTACGCGACCCCCGACGGCAAGCTGGTCATCGACCGGATGGCGCTCCAGGCGCCGGTGCTGGGCGACGTACTGCGCAAGAGCGCCGTGTCGCGCTTCACCCGCACGCTGGGCACGCTGATCGGATCGGGCGTGAGCATCCTGGACGGCCTCGAGATCACGGCCAAGACGGCGGGCAACCGGGTGATCCAGGACGCGATCATGGAGAGCCGGGCGAGCATCGCGGGCGGTGAGACGATCGCCGCGCCGCTCAAGAAGAGCCAGGTCTTTCCGCCGATGGTGATCAGCATGATCAGCGTGGGCGAGCAGACGGGCGGTCTGGACGAGATGCTGTCGAAGATCGCGGACTTCTACGACGAGGAAGTGGACGCCGCCGTGAGCGGGCTGCTGGCCCTGATGGAGCCGATGATGATCGTGTTCCTGGGTGTGGTGGTCGGCGGCATGGTGGTGGCCATGTACCTCCCGATCTTCGACATGGTGAACGCGGTGCAGTGATACGGGAAGCCGTATCGTTGGACCAGGAGACGGATGATGGAAACGGAACCGGCCGGGGAGCGATCCCCGGCCGGTTTTGCGTCGTGTCCGTTCGACGCTACCGCGTCCAGATGATGATCGCCGCGCAGGCGTTGCCGACCGCCTCGGACGGCAGGGACGAGGCCAGGGGATAGAGTTCGACGGCCTCGACCCGACTGACCTGCAGCGGGCGGAGGAACGTGAACGGGTTGACCGCGCTGAAACCGCCCACCGCGCCGCTCGACAGCGGCGCGATGGGCGTATAGTCATTTGACCGGCGGGTCGGTCACACGCGATGGCCGTCGATCGCGATGTAGATCCCCCGCATCCCGCGGTCGGGAAACGTCAGCGCGCTCTGGCCGGCGTCGTCCTGGACCCTGAGGAACGGCACCCTCCGCAGCACGTCCATGGAGTCGTACACGTGCATGCGCTCCGGATCCTCGTGCGTGTAGAACTGCCCGCTCCCCGTCGAGTGGTACCGGCGTTCGTAAAGCCGGTCGCACTTCATGGTGTAGGCGAGGCGCACGGCCTTGCCGAAGTCCACCATGGCCTTCGCCCCGAACCGCCGGCAGGCTGACCGGTTGGCGCGCGAGCACGTAGGTCTCGTACAGCCCCACGCCCGGCGACACGCGCGCGTCGTAACTCCGCGCGACGAACCCCAATCGTTTGATGGTCACGAGGCGGAGGCCCGGCGGAACGTCGGAGATTCGCAATTGGCCGGCCGAATCCGTTCGCGCGCGGAGGTCCAGGGTGTCGAGCAGCACCGTGGCTCCCGCGACCGGAACGAGGAGTGAGGCGACCACCACGCCGGCGAGCGTCGCCGATCCCGCGGGGCGAGGGCGCCGCGCGGCGGCCGCGCCGGGCCACCCGGTCGTCGCAACGACGAGAACGAAAGCCGGCGTCCGCCATCGTGGGGACGATCCGCAGAGTCTGTTGCTCATGCGTGCGTACTCGCGTTCATCTGCAATCCGAGCAGTCCCATGTTGCCGCGCGCGATAGGACCAACTGGTTGCACGATCTGCTATGGCCGGCCGCTGAGGCCTGGTGGTTACAGCGGGGGTAATCGCACGGGGTACCTCGCGGACAGGTTCATTACCGGACGGGGAACGATCCCGGTTCGTTCCTGCGTTGCGGCGAGATGGTTCTCGCTCAACATTAGCGTTACCCATGACCCGCGGCTGCACTCGAGCGTTCCTCGTCGGCGTCCTCTCCGCCTTCGCGTTGCTCACGGGCGCGCGCCCGGCGCGCGCGCAGAACGTGCGCGGCCGCGTGATCGACGCGGCCAAGGAACCACTCGATCTCGCCGAGGTCCAGCTCCTGCCACTCGGCCGACACGCGGTCACGGGTAGCGCCGGGACCTTCGACTTCGATGACGTGCCCCCGGGGTCCTACACGCTCGACGTCCGCCGGCTCGGCTTCACCGAGGTGACGCGGTCCATCACGGTGCCGGTGCCAACCGGCGCGATCACCGTGACGATGCAGCCCGTGCCCGTCGAGCTGGACACCATATATACCCAGTTGCTCCAGGGGGAACTTCCGTACGTCTTCCAGCGGATGAGGGAGCATCTGGGCGCGGCCGCGTTCGGCCCGGA
>JBJKPA010000038.1:0-2539 GCA_046706905.1 Gemmatimonadaceae bacterium | reverse complement strand
ATGGTGAAGGGATTCCATGCCGCCGGGATCGAGGTCATCCTCGACGTGGTGTACAACCACACCGCCGAGGGGAATCAATTCGGCCCCACGGTGTGCTTCCGCGGCATCGACAACGCGTCGTATTACCGACTCGACGTCGCGCGTCCGCGCTACTACGTGGACTTCACCGGGTGCGGCAACAGCCTCAACACGCTGAACGCCCGCGCCATGCAGCTCATGATGGACAGCCTGCGCTACTGGGTGCAGGAGATGCACGTCGACGGGTTCCGGTTCGACCTCGCCCCCGCGCTCGCCCGGTCGCTGTACACCGTGGACCGCCTGGCCTGGTTCTTCGACATCATCCAGCAGGACCCGGTGCTGTCGCGCGTCAAGCTCATCGCCGAGCCCTGGGACGTGGGCGAGGGCGGCTACCAGGTGGGCAACTTCCCCACCGGGTGGACGGAGTGGAACGGCCGCTACCGCGACACCGTGCGCCGCTTCTGGCGCGGCGACGCCGGGCAGCTCCCCGACCTCGCGTACCGGCTGTCCGGGAGCAGCGACCTGTACGATCCCGGCGGGCGCAATCCGTACGCCAGCATCAACTTCGTCACCTGCCACGACGGGTTCACGCTGCGCGACCTCGTGACGTACGACGGGAAGCACAACGAGGCCAACGGCGAGCACAACCGCGACGGCACCGACGCCAACTACAGCCGCAACTGGGGCGCCGAGGGCCCCACCGAGGTGCCCGAGATCGTGCGGGTGCGCGACCGCATGATGCGCAACCTGCTCGCCACGCTCGCCTTCTCACAGGGCGTGCCGATGCTCTCCCACGGCGACGAGATCGGCCGCACGCAGCGCGGCAACAACAACGGCTACTGTCAGGACAACGAGATCACCTGGCTCGACTGGGATCTCGACGAATCGTCGCGCGGCCTGCTGGCGTTCACGCGGCGCGTCATGGCGCTGCGCCACGCCAATCCGGTGCTCCGGCGCCGGAGCTTCTTCCGCGGCATCGCCAACGGCCGCAACGGCCAGAGCGACGTCGTGTGGCTGCGCCCCGACGGGCTGCCCATGGAGCACAACGACTGGCAGCACGCCGGCGAGCGCGTGCTCGGCATGCTCCTCAACGGCGAGGCGACCGACGAGATGGACGAGCGCGGCCGGCCCATCGAGGGCGACACGCTGCTCCTGCTCGCGAACGGCGGCGGAAAGTCGCGGCGCTTCGTCCTGCCCAAACTCGGCCCCGGCGTCTGGCAGGAGATGGTCAACACGGCCCGACCCGGCCATCGCCGCGTGGGCGAGAGCGTCCTGCTCGTGCACCACTCGCTCATCGTGCTGGCCCATCACGTGCCCGGAGGGCGCAGCGTATGACCCGCTTCCCCCCGACCATCGGCGACGTCGACCTGTTCCTCTTCAACGAGGGCAATCATCACCGGCTGTGGGAGATGCTGGGGGCGCATCCGCGCCAGCTCGCCGGCGTCGAGGGCACGGCGTTCGCCGTCTGGGCGCCGAACGCCCGCCGCGTGAGCGTGGTCGGCGACTTCTGTGACTGGGACGGCCGGCGCCACGTGATGCACCCGCTCGCCTCGTCCGGCGTGTGGGAGCTGTTCGTGCCCGGCGTCGGCTCCGGCGCGCTGTACAAGTACGAGATCGAGACGCGCGACGGCCGGCTCCTGCTCAAGACCGATCCGCTGGCCACCGCGATGGAGCATCCGCCCGGCACCGCGGCGCGCGTCTTCCGCTCCGAGCACACGTGGACCGACGGCGAGTGGATCGCGAAGCGCGCCACGACCCCGCACGCCCACGCCCCGATGCACATCTACGAGGTCCATCTGGGGTCGTGGATGCGCGTCCCCGAAGAGGGCCATCGCAGCCTCGGGTATCGCGAGCTGGCCCCGCGCCTCGTCGAGCACGCCCGGCGCCTCGGCTTCACCCACCTCGAGCTGATGCCCATCGCCGAGCATCCGTTCACCGGCTCGTGGGGCTACCAGGTGAGCGGCTACTACGCGCCGACGTCGCGCTACGGCACCCCCGACGACTTCCGCTGGTTCGTGGACTACTGCCACCGCCACGGCGTCGGCGTGATCGTGGACTGGGTGCCCGCCCACTTCCCCAAGGACGACTTCGCCCTCGCCCGCTTCGACGGCACCGCGCTCTACGAGCACGACGACCCGCGCCTCGGCGAGCACCCCGACTGGGGCACGCTGGTCTTCAACTTCGGCCGCTACGAGGTGCGCAACTTCCTCATCGCCAACGCCGTCTACTGGCTCGAGGAATTCCACGTCGACGGCCTGCGCGTCGACGCGGTGGCGTCCATGCTCTACCTGGACTACAGCCGCGAGCCCGGCCAGTGGCTCCCCAACATCCACGGCGGGCGCGAAAACCTCGCGGCGATCGACTTCCTGCGCATGATGAACGACGCCGTGCGTCTCACCCACCCCGGCTGCGTCACGATCGCCGAGGAGAGCACGGCCTGGCCCGGCGTCACCCGCGCCACCGCCGAGGGCGGGCTCGGCTTCACGTTCAAGTGGAACATGGGGTGGATGCACGACACGCT
>JBJKPA010000037.1:0-3538 GCA_046706905.1 Gemmatimonadaceae bacterium | reverse complement strand
TGGCCGAGCCGCACGCCGCCGGTCACGGGGTCTGGGCGGGGGGCACCTCGGCCGTGCGCACGCTCGAGTGCGCCGCCCGCGACGACGGCACGGTTGCCGCGGGGGCCGCCGAGACGCGACTCTTCATCCGGCCCGGCTACCGGTTCCGGGTCGTGGACCGCCTGATCACCAACTTCCACCTGCCCCGCTCCACCCTCCTCATGCTCGTCGCCGCGTTCGCCGGCTATGACCTCGCCATGCGCGCCTACGCCGACGCCGTCGCCGGGGGATACCGCTTCTACTCCTACGGCGACGCCATGGTGGTTCTCTGATGACCGGCGACGCGTTCTCCTTCGCGGTCGAGGGGGCCCGGGGCGCCGCCCGCGCCGCCGCGTTCACCACGCCCCACGGCGTGGTCCGTACGCCGGCATTCATGGCCGTGGGCACGCTGGCCACCGTGAAGGCGCTGGACCCCGACGACCTCCGCGCGATGGACGCGCAGATGATCCTCGCCAACGCCTACCACCTCCATCTGCGCCCCGGCGACGCCCTCGTGCGCGAGCTGGGCGGCCTCCACGCGTTCATGGGGTGGGACGGCCCGATCCTCACCGACTCCGGCGGCTTCCAGGTGTTCTCGCTCGCCTCGCTCCGCACCGTGGACGAGGAAGGCGTCGACTTCCAGAGTCACCTCGACGGCTCGCGCCGACGGTTCACGCCGGAGTCGGTGATGGAGATCGAGCGCAACCTTGGCGCCGACGTGATCATGCAGTTCGACCACGTCATTCCGGGCCAGAGCGACGCCGCCGAGGCGCGCGACGCCAGCGAGCGCAGCGTGCGCTGGCTGGCCCGCTGCCGCGCGGCGTTCGACGCGCTGGAGCACGACGCGCCGCAGGCGCTGTTCCCCGTGGTGCAGGGCGGCATTCACGCCGCGCTCCGCCGCGAGGCGGCCGACGCCATCCAGGCGATCGACGACTGGAAGGGATTCGGGATCGGCGGGCTGTCGGTGGGCGAGGCCAAGCCCGACATGTACGCCGTGCTCGACCTGCTGAACGAGCGGCTGCGCGCCGACCGGCCGCGGTATCTCATGGGCGTCGGCTTTCCCGAAGACCTGGTGGAGGGCGTGCGCCGCGGCGTGGACCTGTTCGACTGCGTGGCCCCCACGCGCATGGGGCGCAACGGGGCCGCGTTCACCTCGGAGGGGCGCCTCAACATCAAGCGCGCCGAGTACCGCGCCGACCGCCGCCCCCTCGACGAGTCCTGCGACTGCGCGGCCTGCCGCCGGTTCAGCCGCGCCTACCTGCGGCATCTGTTCCTGGCCGACGAGATGCTCGGCTTGCGCCTCCTGTCCCTGCACAATGTACATTTCCTCGTCGCGCTGATGCGCCAGGCGCGCGAGGCCGTCCTGGACGGCACCTTCGAAGGTTGGAGCCGCCAGTGGCTCGACCGCTACCACTCACGCACGAGCACCCCGGCATGACGCTCCCCGTTCCGGCTTTACTGGCCATGGCCCCCGCCCAGGGCGGCGGCCAGAGCTCGCTGGTTCCCTTCATGATCCAGCTCGGGCTCATCATCGCCATCTTCTACTTCCTGCTCATCCGTCCGCAGCAGAAGCAGCGCCGCAACCACGAGCAGGCGCTGGCCAACCTCAAGAAGGGCGACGAGGTCGTGACCGCCGGCGGCGTCGTGGGCGAGGTCGTCCACATCAAGGACACGCCGCAGGCCGACGGGTCGTCGAAGCCCACGATGGACGACCGCGTGACGATCAAGACCGGCGATACGCGCATCATCGTCGAGCGCGGGCGCATCGCCCGCATCGTCTCCGGCTCGGCCAGCGAGAGCTGATGGCGCTGCTCGATATCCGCGTCCTGGGCGATCCCGTGCTGCGGGAGGAGACGGTCCCCGTCGACGAGGTGACCGACGAGCTGCGCGCGCTCATCGACCGGATGTACGAGACGATGTACGCCGCCCAGGGCATCGGGCTCGCCGCCCCGCAGGTCGGCCGCTCCGAGCGGCTCACCGTGATCGACGTGGAGGGCGCGAAGCACGTGCTCATCAACCCCGAGATCGTCGAGAAGAGCGGCTCGGCCAAGGGCGAGGAGGGGTGCCTCTCCATTCCCGACATCTACGGCGACGTCGAGCGCGCCACCCGCGTCGTGGTCCGCGCCACCGACCGCGACGGCAAGCCGTACGAGCTCGAAGCCACCGACCTCCTCGCCCGCTGCATCCAGCACGAGGTGGACCACCTGCACGGCCGGCTGTTCATCGATTATCTGAGTGTGCTCAAGCGGCGCAGCGCGCTCTCCAAGTGGACCAAGGAGAAGGAGAAGTACCCGGGGCTCATCCGGCGGCTGGCGCCGGCCGACGTGGCCGCGCACCACCACCGCAACGAGGAGCTGTAGGTGCGGGTGCTCTTCTGGGGCACCCCCGACTTCGCGGCCCCCGCGCTGCGCGCCCTCATCGGCGAGGGATTCGACGTCGTGGGCGTGGTTACCCAGCCCGACCGCCCCGTGGGACGCTCGCGCTCCCGCGTCGAGGCCCCGCCCGTCAAGGACATCGCCGAGCGCGAGAACATTCCCGTGCTCCAGCCCGAGCGCCCGCGCGGCGACGCCTTCCGCGACCGGATCGCCGCCCTCGAGCCCGACGTCTCCGTGGTCGTCGCCTACGGCCACATCCTGCCCGAGGAGATCGTCAACCTCCCGCGGCTCGGCACGCTCAACATCCACGCCTCGCTGCTGCCCGCGCTGCGCGGCGCCGCCCCCATCCAGGCCGCGATCCGCGCCGGGCTCGCCGAGACCGGCGTCTCGATCATGCGCATGGTCCCCGCCCTCGACGCCGGACCCGTCATCCTGCGCGCCGACACGCCGATCTACGACGACGAGACGGCGGGCGAGCTGGCGCTCCGCCTCTCGGAGATGGGTGCCGCGGCCCTCATCGAGGCGCTGGCCCTCCTCGAGCTGAACGCCGCGGAGCCCGAGCCGCAGAGCGAAGCCGACGCGACGTACGCGCCCAAGATCACGCGCGAGATGACGCGCGTGGACTGGAGCGCCTCCGCCGCCGGAGTCGCGCGGCTCGTGCGCGCCTACGACCCCAGGCCCGGCGCGTTCACCACGCTCGACGGCCTGGAGGTCAAGCTGTTCGGCGCCCGCCCAGCGCCGGACGCCGCGGGCGCGCCGGGCGAAGTGCTCTCGGTGGACGAGGAAGGCATGGTCGTGGCCTGCGCCGACGGCGCCATTCGCCTGGGCAGCGTGCAACCGGCCGGCAAGCGGCGCATGCCCCCCGTGGACTGGCTGCACGGGCGCGGGATCGCCCCCGGGCGCCGCTTCGACGCCGCGCCCGCGGAGTGAGCGCTCCCGCCGAGGCGGCTCCCGCACCGGCGGGCAGGGGCTATCTTTCCGCTGACGCGGCGCCCTCCGGCGCCGCCCGCAGGACCTCTCTCGCGACGCACCTTATGGCTGGCCACGATTCGCCCGCTTCCGGAAGTGCCACGCTCGCCCGCCCCCGCTCGATGGCGGTGACCGACGCGCGCGTCGTCGCCGCGGGCGTGTGCGCCGACCTGCGC
>JBJKPA010000036.1:0-6371 GCA_046706905.1 Gemmatimonadaceae bacterium | reverse complement strand
CTCTCGGCGATGATGTCGTACGGCACCTGCGCGGCGTCGAGATGCTGGAAGAACCACTTGGTGGTCTTCCAGTCGCCGCCGCGGTCGATGTGGATGGCGATGCGCGGCGGCGTGTTTCCCGCCCCCTCCATCACGCCGCGGATGCCGGCCTTGAGCAGCCCCGTCAGGTGCGCCCACTGCACGGTGGAGTCGTTGTAGGGCGCCGGCGGCTGGTACTGTGCCGGCGCGCCCGGCTCCACCAGCTCGCCGATGGGCCAGAGTGTGCCGCGCGTGATCTCGTTGCCGACCTGCACCCAGTCGGGCATCGCGCCCGCCGCCTTGAGCGCGGCGATCGTGTTGCGGCTGTAGGTCTCGACTTCCTGTTCCAGAGTGGCGTAGTCCATGCCGCGCCAGGCCACGGGGATTTCCTGGTGCTGCGGATCGGCCCACGTGTCGGAGTAGTGGATGTCGAGCAGGAACTTCGCGCCCGACGCCTTGATCCGTTTGGCGAGCGGAATCGTGTTGGCCAGCGAGTTGTCCGGCGCCTCCCGCACCGGCGACACGAACACCCGGAGCCGGTAGGCGTTCCACCCGTGGCGCTCGAGGATCGTCATCTCGTCGCTCGGCACGCCGTTCTCCTGGTAGGGCGGCAGGGACGTGATCAGCCCGCCCATCGCGTCGAGGTAGGAGATGTCCGCGCCCAGGTAGAACGTGGTGTCGGCGGCTCCGTTCTTCGGCGTGACCGCCGACGGCGCCGAGAGCCCCGACGAGCAGCCGGCGAGGGCCACCGCCATCGCGCCGAGCAGCACCCGGCGCGCCTTCGCAATCCCGTGCATTCGATCGCCCTGCATGAGCCGACTCCCGTGGTTCGTGGTGGCGCGACGTGACCCACCGGGGGCGGCGGCCGCTCCGCGAACGCTCGCACGCCGAGGGCCCCGCGTCCAGTGGCGCCGCCGGCCCGCAACGTCACATACTTCACCGCGCCAACTCCTCGCCTCGAGATCCCATGCGCCGTCGCCTCCCCCTCGCCGTCCCCGCCCTGTTCGTCCTCGCCGCCGCATCCACGGCGCGCGGGCAGCAGCCGCCCACCCAGCGCTCCGAGCTGGCCACGCTGGTCCGGTTCCTCTCCATCCCCAACGTCGCCACCGACCGCGCCGACATCGCACGCGACGCGGCCTGGCTGAAGGCCGAGTTCGAACGCCGCGGGTTCCGGATGACGGTGATCACGACCCCCGGCTCCCCGGTGCTGATCGGCGAGCGCACCGCCCCCGGCGCAACGCGCACCCTGACATTCTACTTCCATTATGACGGCCAGCCGGTGACGGCGTCGGAGTGGAAGGATGCCGGCCCCTTCCAACCCACCTACCGCGACCGGCCGCTCGAGGCCGGCGGCCACGTCATGACGCTGCCGGCTACGGGCCCGGTGGATCCCGAGTGGCGCCTGTACGCGCGCTCGTCGGCCGACGACAAGGGACCGATCATCGCCTTCCTCTCGGCCCTGGACGAGGCCCGGGCGGCCGGCACGCCGATCACCTCGAACCTCCGGATCCTGACGGAGGGCGACGAGGAGGCGGGCTCTCCCTCCCTGCCCGCCGTCGTACACGCGCACGGGGATCGGATCCGCAGCGATCTGATCATGATCGTGGACGGCCCGCAGCATCCCAGTGGCCGGCCGACGTTCGTGTTCGGCGCCCGCGGCATCATGAGCGCCGAGCTGACGGTGTTCGGCGCCCGTACCGATCTGCACAGCGGCAACTACGGAAACTGGGCGCCGAATCCGGCCATCGAGCTGGCGAAGCTGATCGGTTCGATGACCGATTCCACGGGCCGGGTCACCATCCCCGGCTTCTATAAGGATGTCGTGCCCCTGACTGCCGAGGAACGACAGGCGCTCGCCGAGATCCCCGACGTGGACTCGACGCTCATGCACCGGTTCGGGTTCGCCCACTCTGAGTTCCCCGGCCAGCGCTTGGAGGCGCTGCACAATCTGCCCACGCTCAACGTCTCGGGACTGGGCGCGGGGACGGTCGCCGGCCAGGGGCGCACGGTGATCCCGGCGCAGGCCGTGGCCCGGCTCGACCTCCGGTTCGTGAAGAACGTGACGCCCGGCGCGCAGTTCGCGCGGCTCGAAGCGTACGTGCGCTCGCGCGGCTACCACCTGATCGCCGGCGACGCGCCCACCGACGCCGAGCGCGCCACGTATCCGCTGCTCGCCCGGCTGAGGCGCATGGGCGGCTACCCGGCGGGACGCACGCCGCTGGACAACCCGACGGCGAGGCAGGTCGTGCAGGCGGTGGCCGCGGCCACGCACGCGACGCCGGTACGGATGCCGACGATGGGCGGTTCGGTGCCCTTCTATCTGTTCTCCGACGATCTGCATTCGCCGACCATCGTCATGCCGGTGGTCAACTTCGACGACAACCAGCACGGCCCCAACGAGAACCTGCGGCTCGGCAACTTCCTCGACGCGATCGCGGCGATGCGGGCCATCGTGACGATGCGATAGATGGAACGATCCGACGTCCCCGCGACGGCCGGGGAACACGAGCCGGGGTACGCGCCGCTGCGTTGGATCGTGGCGCTGTACGCGGTGACGGCGGTGGCCGTCGCGCTGCAGCGCACCATGTTCCCGCCCCCGGAGAACAACCTCCTCATCTTCCGGGGCGCGTTCCATCACCTCGTCGCCGGCCGCGACCTCTACGCCGCCTATCCCGGCGAGTACACGGACCTGTTCAAGTACAGTCCGACCTTCGCGCTGCTGTACGCGCCGTTCGCGCTGCTGCCGCTGGTGCCGGGCGCCGTGCTCTGGGCGCTGACCTGCGCCGCCGCGCTCGTGGCGGGCACGACGCGCCTCCTGCCCCCGCGGCGCGCCGCGCTCGCCCTCGGCATCGCCTGGCTGGCCGTGGTCGGCGACCTGCAGCGCGCGCAGTCGAACGTGCTGTGCGCGGGGCTCATGATGCTCGGATGGGCGGCGATGGAACACCGCCGGCAGGTCTCGGCGGCCGCGGCCATCGTCGCCGGCGCGTTCGTGAAGCTCTTTCCGGTCGCCGCGCTCACCGGCGCCATCTTCCACCCGCGCAAGATTCGCTTCGGCTTCATCGTACTGTTCGTCGTGATCGCCGGAGTGGCCCTCCCCCTGCTCGTCACCGGCGCCGGCACCCTCACTGCGCAGTACGGATCGTGGCACACCGTCGAGGCGCGCGACGCCGTGCCGCTGGCGGCCTACGGACTGGGCGGGGCCGACGTCTACGCGGGGCTGATGGGGCTGCTGCGCGTCTGGTTCGGCGTGCGGTGGCCGTTCTGGCCCACGCAGCTCGCCGGTATCGTGCTCCTGCTCGCGCCGCTGCTGCGCGGGCCGCGCGCCTGGACGCCGCGGTTTCGCCTCGAGCTCCTGGCCTCGATCCTCGTGTTCTGCGTGCTGTTCAACCACCAGGCCGAATCGCCGACCTACTCGATCGCCATGATCGGTGCCGCCGTCTGGTACGCCTCCACCGAGCGCACCTGGTGGCGCACGGCGCTCGTCGCGCTCTGCCTCGTCGTGGTGGACCTGGCGTCGACGCCGCTCCTGCCGTCGGCGCTCTATCACGAGTACTACGTGCGGTATCTGATCAAGACGGTCCCGCTCGTGCCGCTCTGGATCGTGATCCAGGCGGAGCTGTACGGCCTGATCCCGACCGGCCCCTCAGACCGCGCCGAAGTCGACGAGCGCGATCCCCAACCCGCGGATTCGCTCGCCTAGCGCGGGATCGGCGAGCACGGCCAGCTCGTGCTCGCGCGCGGTGGTGTACCCGTCGATCGCGGCGAGCGCCGGGTCTGCGTGCCCCGGATGGACCATCAGCTCGGTGGTGCCGGTCGGCAGCCGTTGCAGGAGGGCGGCGAGCCGGGCCGCGAACCGGCCGGGCGCCGGCGCGCCCTGGAGCGAGATTCCGGCGAAGTGATCGGGCGACCGGGTTGCCCAGCCGCCGAGCGACGTCGCCCCCCACGCCGCCGCGACCAGGGCGCGATGCAGCTGGCTCCGCAGGTCGGTGGGCGACCAGCGCGGCGACTCCACCGGGCGGCGGAGCGCCAGCCCCCGTTCGGCAGCGACCCGTGCCACCGCGCGGCCGATCACCGGAAGCGCGTGCGTGTGCCGATGCGAATCGATGTGCGTGACTCGAAGCCCCGCGTCGGCCAGCACGCCGAGCTGCGCCTCGCACTCCGCGGCCACGTCGCGCTCGTCGATGCGCCCGGTCAGTGCCCGCCGGGCGAGCGCGCCCAGCGAGTGGAAGTCGCCGCCCGCCGCGCGGAGCGAGCGGGCCTCGGTGAGCGGCGCGCCCACCAGCAGGTTGAAGTGAAGGCCGAGGTCCAGCGTCGGCGTCGCGAGGGCGTGGCGGACGCCGTCGTCCCACCCCGGGCCGTGCACGAGCACCGATGCGGCGGTGACCGTGCCCGCGGCGTGGGCCTCGAGAATGCCGGCGGTCACGCCCGGCGTGAGGGCGAAGTCGTCCGCGTTGACGATCAGCCGGCGGGCCGCGGGATCCGCCCGCCGCTCAGGCGTAGCGGCCCCGCCAGTCGTTGAACTTCACGTCGAACAGGTCGCCGGCCATTCGGAACACGGCCTTGGCGAACCGCACCGTGCTCGGCTCGTCGTCGTAGCGGAAATCCACCGCGGTCTGACGGACCGAGAACCCGTGCTTCTGCGCGATGTACAGCGCCTCCACGTCGAAGCCGAATCCCGGAATCGTGAGCCGTTCGAAGATCTTCTCGGCCGCGTCGGCCGTGAAGCCCTTCAGCCCGGCCTGCGTGTCCAGGACGCCGCGCAGCATGACCAGCCGAACGAGGCGGTTGAAGACCCGGCTCATCACGTGTCGCGTATACAGATAATGGAAGAACTCGGGGCTCATCAGGTACCGCGAGTCGGGCAGCACGCGGCACGCGATCGCCACGTCCGCGCCGCCCTGGAGGTCGCGGAGGATTTTGTTGACTTCCGCCGGGGGGTACGCGAGGTCGGAGTCGATGAACACCCGATAGCGGCCCCGGCCGGCCAGCATGCCGCGGCTGACGCTGGCGCCCTTGCCCAGGTTCTTCCCGTTCACGAGGAGGGTCACCGCGGGATTGGCGTCGGCGAACTCCCGGAGAATGCGGTGCGCCGCCTCGGTGCTGCCGTCGTCCACCAGCACCAACTCGGACTGGTACGGTTGCGTGGAGAGGAAGGTGGTCACCGCGCAGAGATTGGACGCAAGCCGGGTCGCCCCGTTGTAGACGGGGACCACGAGGGTCAGATGCGGTTCGTTTCCGGTGAGCGCACGCAAGCGATGCAACTATATCGTAACGGCCCCCGCGGACAAAGGGGGCAGCGTGCGATTCCGGCCCGGGCCGAATCCCGACCCGCTAAGTAATCTTTACGACTACCCGCTTCCGGCCCGCCAGCGCCGACGCGGCGAGCACCACCGCCGTGCCGCGAATGCCTCCTTCGCTCGCCCGCGTGAGCGCGCGTCCGTCGGGCCGGTGCACGTGCACCGCGAGGTCCGCCGCGAACCGCTCGGGCAGCTCGAGGGTGACGGTAAACCCGTCGCCGGCGGGTTCGGTGGTCCACCCGATCTCCCCGAACCGCGTGGGGCAGCGCTCGACGGCGATGCGCGTGCCGGCCGAGAACCAGTGTTTGGGGGCCGCCTTCTGCAGGTGCACCGTCGGCGTGGCGCCCGAACGGTCGTGCTCCTCCCAGCAGAGCAGCCAGCGCAGGGCCATCGTGGGCTGCAGCGTGCTGTTGATGACCGCCGACCAGGCATACTTGCTCCCCTCGCCCGGAAAGTTGCCGGGGAGGAGCGCGTCCTCGGGAGCGTAGCGGCTCCCCGAGTCCATCGCGTAGCACAGGTTGCCGTACAGTGCGAGGAGGAACGGCCGGTAGTCGTCCTGCCGGAGGCGTCCGGCCAGCGTGCCGTGCTCCATGAAGTTCGACGTGCGTGGATAGTGCCCGTCCACGTTCATTCCCACGAGCTGCTCGCCGGCCAGCGTGCGGTGCGCGAAGTGGCCGTCGTCCAGCGCGGCGTCGCCCCAGTCGGCGGTCCACCAGTCCATCATGAACCGGTGATTCTCGTAGCTCGACAGCTCGTCGGGCTTGCGCGTGGTGTCGGCCGGGTCGAACGGGGTGATCCCGGCCGCCTTCATGGCGGCGTTGCGCGCGTCGAGCGTGGTGCGCAGCGAGCGCTCGATCTTGCCGGGCATCTCGGCGGCGAGCGCGCGGGCGGCGGCGCTGGTCGACGCCGAGGAGACGCGCGTGCTGCTGGTGGCCTGCGACCTGCCCTACACCGGCCCGCTGCGCACGTTCCCGGAGAGCGACCCGCGCCACGGGCTGATCTGGGGCTCGCCGGAGGCGGATCTGGGCGATCCGCAGGACGACTATCCGGAGGCGC
>JBJKPA010000035.1:0-3627 GCA_046706905.1 Gemmatimonadaceae bacterium | reverse complement strand
CGCCTACCACCACTTCAGCGACTTCCTGAACCCCCACACGTAGCCGGGGCCTTTGCACGAAAGACGAGCGGGCCCGCGTTTCACGCGGCCCCGCTCGTCTTTCCATTCAGGGGGGAACGATTCGTCTAGTGACTGTGCGCGTGGCGTGCCGGCGCCGCCCAGTGGTTGCGCAGAATGCGATAGCCGGTCACACCGACCATCACCGCGTCGAACACCACGGTCGCCAGCAGCACCACGATCGGGATCACCATTCCCGCCGCGATGATGATGAACGGAGCAGCTCCCATCTCACGCCTCCCGCCGGCTCCCTGCGACCTGCCGGCTACGCTGTGTCACGGTACCTGCGTACCGCCTGCGTTCAACCTTATGAGCGACGGGGCATTCGGCTATGGGGAGACTCCCCTGAAAATGTGCTGAATTCCCTCTTGCGCGGTCCTGCGTTCCTTCACGAATTAGACAACGCGTAAAGTATTCTTGCGCCCCGCGGCATCCGTTTGCACATTGCCCGCGAACGCCATGCGGCCGGCCGGCGCCCCCCAACGCGCCTCCCGCAACGGCCCGCGTCCGACGAGTGGGCGCCTTCCTTCCAACGGCCGGTTCGACCTCGATTCCCCCAATCGATGCCGACCATCGTCTATCTCGTGCACGGCATGGGGTGCGGTTCCGCAGACGGCACCCCCCGCTCCGCCAACGACGCCTGGAGCAAGACCGTGATCGAGGCGATGCAGTGGATCGCCTCGACCTTCCACCTCCCCACCCCCACGGTGCTCGACCCGCTCCCCGCCGAGCCCCCGCCCGGCTCCGACGCGCCGGACGCGATCTGGCTCGTCCCCGTGAGCTACTTCAAGGTGTTCGACCAGTTCCGGGCCGGGAGTGCGGACCGCGCCGCCGGCGTCGCCGGCACGATCGGCGCCCTCTCCGACGCCGAGATCACGAAGCTCACCTCCGTGGACTTCCTCTGGATCAACTGCCTCGACGTCCTCCTCTGGTGGGCGGACAAGGCCCAGACGCGCCCCAACGTCACCACCGAGGTGCTCAAGACGATCACCGCGGCCGACCGGCTCGCCGCCCAGGTGCCCGGCGCCACCACCCGCCGCATCCTCGTCTCGCACTCGCTCGGCACCGCCGTCACCACGTGGGCGCTGCGCAACCTGGGCCAGGTGGAGGCGTGGGTGCACCGCGGCGGATTCCAGAGCTGGTTCACCCTCGCCAACGTCGCCCCCTTCCTGCTTCCCACCGCCGACGTCTACGCACCGCCCCTCGTGCCCGGCGCCGACGGATCGATCGTGCCGTCGTTCCTGTTCAACGCGCGGAACGAATTCGATCCGATCCCCTGGCTCATGCCCTGGCGCGTGTTCGAGCCCGCCAACGCGGGCCCCTACACGGGCCCCTGGAACGACGCCGTGGCCGCGCGCCGCCACCGCCTGGTCGACACGCGGGGCGTGGCCGTGCCGCCCGGCGAGACGCCGGACATCACGCAGGTCCACGGGTTCGCCAACTACCTCATGGCGCCCGGCATCGCGCTTCCTCTCGCCAACCTGATCCGTGGAAGCGCGTTCTCCCAGAGCCAGCTGACGGCGCTGGGCTGGCCCGGCAAGTGGAACGACCTCCCCGCGCTGCACTGCACGCGAAACGCCGCGGCCCTGGACCACCTGCGCACCGCGGTCACCCAGTTCGTGGCCGACGCTCCCAACGAAGCGGCCGTCCCCGGCGCCCCGGACCGGAAGTGGGTCGGCCGGCTGCTCCGGGGCGCCGAGCTGCTGCTCGCCGCGAGGGACGAATGTTGACGCGCCGCGCGCAGTGGCGCTTCGCGCCCGTCCTCGCGGCATTGCTCCTCGCCGCCCCCCTCCGCACCGTCCGCGCCCAGGTGGACTCGCTCGTCGGCCGGTGCGTGAACGGCGCGCCGTCCATTCCCGCCGCGTACGCCACCCGCGCGCTGAACGACGCCCTCGCGCGGCTGTCGTGGCGCACGGCGTACCGCGACTACACCGATCTCATGGCGAGCGACGGCGCGCTCGCGGCCTACGACACGCTGCTCGGCCGCGCCCGCGCGCTGCTCGCCCTCACCGGCGACGGCCACGGCCGCTACGCCCCCGACAGCGCGGCGATGCTCGCCCAGCTCCGGCGCGTGCGCGCCGGACTCGCCGCCGCCGCGCGGCCGCCGGCCCTCGTGCCGGAGTCGGTCCCGTCGTACGCCGCGCTCCAGCCGGTGCCCGACCCGCTGACCCCGGGCCAGGTGATCTTCGGGGCGCACGTGCTCGTGTTCACCGACTCGGCGCCCCTTCCCGCCATCGCGCTCTGTTCCGCGTCGCTGTCCGCGTACGCCCTGATGGACTATCTGCAGAAGCCGGCGCTCGACGCCGCGGCCCGGGAGTACGCGCAGGACGCCGCGCGGTGGGACCTCTACGTGCACGACGGCTACTCGATGACGCTCCTCGAGCGCCTCGGGAACTCCTGCCGGCTGGGTCCGCTGAACTGGCTCGTCGCCACGACGCGGGCGCCGCATTGCGCCGACACCGGGCTTCCCTCGCTGGGGCCGCCCACGATGCGCACCGTGTTCGTGCATCCCAGCGGCGGCCTCATGCCGGTGCTCGACTCCACCGGTGCGTTCCGCACCGCCACCGTGGTCGAGTGGTACGGCCTCGTGTTCCACCAGTACTCGGGCAACTCGATGCGCAGCTACGGCATCTCGGTGGCCAGCGAGTTTCCCGACCGCGGACGCCACCGCATCGGCGTCCTGGTGCACACGCCCCTGGGCAAGGTGGGCTACTTCGAGGCGCGTGGCGGCGTCGAGGGCCGGCGCGGCCAGTTTACGTTCACCGCCGACATCCTGGGATGGGTTCCGGGCGTGAAGGCGGCCGCCAGGTCCGTCGAGACGAGCGCGCTCGCGGCCCGGCTGGGGGCCATTGCGAAACCGTGAATCCTGCGCGGCGGCCGGATCATTTCCGCTGCCGCGGGGAAGAATACCGCAGGGCGTCGAGCCCCGCGTGATCGGGCGGGCGCCCCGCGGCATTCATCGCGGGAGCGGACACCATGCGTTTCGCCGTACGTCCGGTCGTATCGTTGGCAACCTTCGGAGCCGCGGTCGCCATGGTCTCCGCCTGCAGCGCGAGCCCCATGGGGGTCGAAGCCTCGGCCGGGTCGCGGCAGGTCGAGCCCGTCGTCGTGTACGGGCAGGCGACGTCCTCGTCGTTCAACGGGGTCGTGGCCTCCGTCACCGCGGAGGCCGAGGACAGTGCGTGTACGGGGGGTTCGTACGGAAGCGTCTCCGGCGCGACCTCCGATTCCGGCTTCTACGACCTGACCCTCACCCCCACGTCGCCGCTTGCCGGGTGCGTGGTCGTGACCGGGAACAGCGGCGGGGCCACCGCGTCGGAGTCGCAGGGCAGCGTGACGTTCGGGTCCGGTGACAGCGTGCAGGTGAATCTGCTGTTTCCGTAGCTCCGGGCTTGACGCATCCGGCCTGGCCCGGTATCGTCCGTTACTCGTTTTGGAGACCCGCATGTCGCGCATCCCGTCCAACTCCAACAATCGGTCCAATAATTGGAACTCCCTGGGGAGGTCTGGTTAGCGCGCACGCGGTTCCGAGCAGATCCAGCGCCTACCAGACCCACTGGTGGGCGCTTT
>JBJKPA010000034.1:0-3406 GCA_046706905.1 Gemmatimonadaceae bacterium | reverse complement strand
GGGGGCGTCCGCCGATACAGATTTGGGACGCGGCTCCGGGGGCCGAGTGCCCATCTTCGTTACAGAGCCCGACCCGTCCCACGACCCGGAGTTCCTGGAGGAGCAGTGAGCACGCGCCATTCGTTGGTCCCGCCGATGCTGGCCTTCGCGTCCGCCCTGACGCTCGTTTCGTGTACCGCCAAGCCGGCCGCGCTGGGCAGCCCGGGAAAGCCGATCATCGTCGCGTTCGAGCCGGCCGGCACCTCGCAGCAGATCACGGCCAGCGGCCAGGACCTGCTCGACCTGCTCACCAAGGCCACGGGGCTGACGTTCAAGGGCGTGGTGCCGACGTCGTACGCGGCGCTCACCGAAGCCATGGGCTCGGGCAACGCGCAGATCGGCTGGATGGCGACCTTCAACTACATCCTGGCCCACCAGAAGGGGTACGCCGACGTCGCGCTCATCTCGCAGCGCTTCGGCACCGAGAACTACGGCTCGGAGTTCCTGGCCAACGTGAAGTCGGGGTTCAAGCCGGCGCCGGACATCCCGGCCACCGACGCGGACCTCAAGTACCTGGACCAGTTCAAGGGCAAGCGCGCCTGCTTCGCCGACGAGCAGTCCACGTCGGGGCACGTGATCCCGCTCATCTTCATGAAGAAGGCGGGGCTCAGCGACGCCGACGTCTCCAACGCCGTGTACGCCGGCGGCCACACGCAGGTGGTCGAGGCGCTGTACGACGGCGGGATCTGCGACTACGGCACCGTGTTCGTGGACGCCCGCTCCAACATCGCCGCCGAGCATCCCGACGTGGACAACAAGGTCGTGGTGATCTTCGAGACCAAGGCGATCATTCCCAACGACAACATGTCGTACGCGCCCGACGTCCCGCAGGCGCTGCGCGAGAAGATCACCGCCGCCATGCTCCAGATCGCCGGCACCGAGGCCGGGAAGAAGGCGCTCCAGGACCTGTACCAGATCGGCGGCCTCGTGAAGGCCAACGACACGGTGTACGACGAGTTCCGCTCGTACCTGCAGGCGTCGGGCGTGGACCTCAGCAAGTACGTCAAGTAATCGCATCGTGCTCACGGTCGAACACCTCACCAAGACGTACGCGAACGGCACCACCGCCCTCAAGGACGTGAGTTTCACCGTCCCCGACGGCGAGTTCCTGGTCATCATCGGACTGTCCGGCTCCGGCAAGTCCACCCTGCTCCGCTGCATCAACCGGCTCATCGAGCCCACCGAGGGGCGGGTGCTGCTGGACGACACCGACATCACCGCCGCCGCGGGGCGCGAGCTGCGCCACCTGCGCCGGCACATCGGGATGGTCTTCCAGCACTTCAACCTGGTCAAGCGCAGCAGCGTGATGACCAACGTGCTCTCCGGCCGCCTGGGATATACCGGAACCTTGAAGAGCCTGCTCGGCCTCTGGACGCGGGAGGACCGCGAGCGGGCCCAGCGCGCGCTGGACCGGATGGGCCTGTCCAACAAGGCCACCCGCCGCGCCGATTCGCTCTCCGGCGGCCAGCAGCAGCGCGTGGGCATCGCGCGCACGTTGATGCAGGAACCGCGCATCATCCTGGCCGACGAGCCGGTGGCGTCGCTCGATCCGGTGCTCTCGCACTCGATCCTGCGCTATCTGGAGCAGCTCAACAAGGAAGGGATCACCGTCCTCTGCTCGCTTCACTTCCTGGACCTCGTGCACCGCTACGCGACGCGTGTCGTCGCGCTCAAGGACGGGGTCAAGGTGTTCGAGGGGCTCCCCGCCGAGATCGACCGGGCCAAGTTCCAGGAGATCTACGGCGAGGAGGCACAGGAGGTGCGCGCCACCGCCGTGCCCGCGCTGCGCGAGACGCCCGCCGCGCCCGCGCCGACGATCCCCGCGAGCCCGGCGTGATCGCCGGCCTCCTGTCGCTGGTCCTGCCCGGACTGGGGCAGGCCTGGGTGGGACGCCGCTACCGCGGGGTGGCGCTCTTCGGCACGCTCCTCCTCGCCGTGCTGGCCACCGTGTGGTACCGCGTGCCGGGCTGGTACGCCGTGCCCGCCGCGATCTGGCTGTGGAACGTGTGGGACGCGGCCAGCCTCGCCCGCGGCGTCGAGCGGTCGCTGGTCGTCCCGGTGCTGGCGATGCTGGTCATGGGCTACGGCATCGGCTGGCGGGTGACGCAGATCAACCTCGGCACGCTCGCCCGGAACTCGAACCGCGTGGCCGGCATCCTGCGGCCGATGCTGCACCCCGACTTCGCGGTGCGGCGCGAGAAGCAGAACGCGGTGTGGGCCCCGGTCCAGGTGCCGTGCAGCCCGCAGCCGCCCGCGGCCACGAACACGAAGGACGGGATGACGGTGAGCGTGACGCCGGTCTGCGGGCGGCTCCGCGACACGCTCGAGGTGAACGCCACGGGGCTCTGGCCCGATACGAAGACGCTGATCCAGTGGGCGACGCCGATCGGCAACCGGCTGGCGCTGGGCGCCGACTTCGCGGCCCCCTTCTGGGCGACCACCGACGCGAAGGGCACGCTCGACGCGCGCATCCAGATCCCGCCCAGCGCGCTGGCCGCGGCGCCCGACCCGAACCTGCCCCTCGAGCACCGCGTGTACCTCACGCAGGCGCGCGTCGAGCCGGGGTTCAAGCTGTCGGAGAACGGGAAGTACGTCATCGAGGGCATCGTCCAGACGCTCTTCCTGGCCCTCATGGCGACGACCTTCGGCGCCATCGGCGCCATGCTCATCGCCTTCCCCGCGGCGCGCAATCTGATGAGCGCCAACTGGTTCACGCTCGCCATCTACTTCGTCACGCGCACGGTGCTCAACATCGTGCGCTCCATCGAGGCGCTGATCATCGCGATCGTGTTCGTGGTGATCGTGGGGCTGGGGCCGTTCGCCGGCGTCATCGCGATCACGATGCACACGATCGCCGCCCTCGGGAAACTCTACTCCGAGGCGATCGAGGGCATCGATCCCGGCCCGCTGGAGGCGACGCGGGCGTCGGGCGGCACCTGGCTCCAGATGGTGCGCTACGCGGTGCTGCCGCAGATCGTGCCGGCGTTCGCGTCGTTCACGCTCTTCCGGTGGGACATCAACGTGCGCACCTCGACGATCATCGGGTTCGTGGGCGGCGGCGGGATCGGGTTCTTCCTCTATCAGTGGATCATCAAGGGCGATTTCCGGGCCGTGGGCTCGTCGTTCATCGCCATCGCCGTGATCGTCATCGTGCTCGACTTCGTGAGCGCGCGGCTCCGGACGCGGCTGGTCTGAGATGACGAACGAGCCGCACGGCAAGCGCCGCCGCTTCACCACGGGCTTCCTGCTCCTCCTCGCCGCCGCGGTCTACGTGGCCGGGTGGCGCGAGACGCAGATCGACCCGCTCAAGCTGATCACCTCGCTCCCCAAGAGCAGCGGAATCCTGAGCGACCTGATCCACCCCGAC
>JBJKPA010000033.1:0-10412 GCA_046706905.1 Gemmatimonadaceae bacterium | reverse complement strand
GGCCGGCGGCCGGCGGCGATGTGCCCGGCTTCGGTGCGCTCGCGCAGCCCCTCGCGCGCTTCGCGCGCCGCGGTGCTGAGCAGTTCGAGGTCGGCGGTCTTGCCGCTGGCCGTCTTCGGCGGGCGCGGCGCGCGGGGGCGGTGGCCGCGGCGGGCGGGGGGCCCGCTGCGCTTGAATGCTGACATGGGGTTCGTTCCGGTGCTGAAGGAAACGCGCGCCTGCGAGAGCGCGCGTCCCAAGAGTTTACGCCATCGGCCCGAGGCGACGCCAGCGCGGGTTGCCCGCGGCGCGCGCGGGCGCTTGTTTTGGCTCGCATGCGCCGATGCCCCCAATGTCCGTAGTCGTCCTGCTCGCCGACGGCGTGCGCCCCGACACCCTGGCCGCTGCCATGGACCGGGGCGACCTGCCGGCCCTCGCGCGCCTGCGCGGGGAGGGCGGGCTGCACACGGTGAGCACGGTGTTCCCGTCCGTCACCGGCCCCGCCTATGCGCCCTTCTTGATGGGGCGTTTCCCGGGGCCGGTCGGGCTTCCCGGGCTGCGCTGGTTCGACCGCGAGCGCTCGGCGTGCAGCTTTCCCGACTATACCCGGAGCTACGTCGGGTATCAGATGCGCGACGTGGACCGTGACATCGATCCCAACGCGCCGACGATCTTCGAGCTGGCGCCGTCGAGCCTGGCCGCGCTCAGCGTGATCACCCGCGGGTTGCCCGTCGAGAACCGCGTCGCGGGGCTGTCGCTCGCGTCGGCGCTGCGCGCGGCGCGCACCCACTTCACCGGGAACGTCGCGGGCTGGCTGGAGATCGACCGCGAGGTGGCCGACGCCGTGGTGCGCCGTGTGGGCGCCGAGCGGCCCGCGTACACCTATGCAGCCTTCACCGGCGTGGACAAGGTGTCGCACGCGCGGGGGCACGATCATCCGATGGTCATCGACGCGCTGCGCATCGTGGACGACACGGCGGCGCGCATCCGCGCCGATGCCGAGCGCGACGGCGCGTGGCGCGACATGCACCTCTGGATCGTGAGCGACCACGGGCATTCGCCGGTGAAGCGGCACGAAGATCTCGCGGGGCTGTTCAAGGTGATGGGCCATCGTGTAGTGGCGCATCCGTGGGTGTACGTGCCCTTCCCCGAGACGGCGGTCATGGTGAGCGGGAACGCGATGGCGCATCTCTTCCTCGAAGTGCGGCGGCACGCGCGCCCGTGGTGGCCGGCGCTGGCCGAGCGGTGGCACGGGCTGGTGCTGCGGCTGCTCGACCGGGCGTCGGTGGATCTCGTGCTGCTGCCGGTGGACGAGCAGCGGTGCGAGGTGCGCTCGCGGCGGGGGGAGATCGGACTCGTGTCGCGGGTGGGCGGTTTCTACTCGTACTTCCCGGCGATCGGCGATCCGCTGGGAGTGGGGCGCGCGCTGCAGGGGGTGACCGCGGACGAGGCGCACGCCGCCACGATGCATACGGACTATCCCGACTCGATCGTGCAGATCGCGCATCTCGCGGCGTCGCCGCGGAGCGGGGACATCATTCTGTCGGCGGCGCGCGATTGGGATTTCCGGTCGCGTTACGAGCCGATCCCGCACGTGAGCTCGCACGGGGCGCTGCACCGGGAGCACATGACCGTGCCGCTGCTCGTGAACCGGCCGGTGGCGCGCGCGCCGCGGCGGACCACGGACGTGATGCCCAGCTCGCTCGCGGCGCTGGGGGTGGCGATCCCCGGATCGCTGGACGGGTCCTCGTTCCTGTAGATTCCCGGCATGGGCTGGACGCGTCTCACCCTCACGCTGGCGGCGAAGGCGGTGGCGAATCCGGCCACCGGCGTGGCGCTGGTGCGTGTGGCGTGGCGGTTCCGCGAGCGCGGGTGGTACGCGCGGTTCCCCTTCCTTCCCTTGCCGTCGCGTGAGTACGTGCGCTGGCGCATGCACACCGCGTACGGGAGTTATGACGCGGTGCCGCCGGCGGCGGACGTCGTGCGCTACGCGCGGTGGGCCGTCCGCGAGCCGTGACGCGCCCGCTCGAAGCGCGGGTGAAGGACCGGGCGTACGCGCTGGGCTTCGATCTCGTGGGCATCGCATCGCTGGGCCCCGTGGAGACCGCGCCGGCGTTCGAGCGGTGGCTGGCGGCCGGGTACGACGGCGACATGGCGTACCTGAAGCGGGGGGCGGCGAAGCGGGCCGAAACCCGGCTCCCGGTGCCCGGCGCAACGTCGGCGGTCGTGGTGGCGCTCGACTATGGGGGACGGGCGCCCGACGGGCCGGTGGCACGATATGCGCGGGGCGACGACTACCACGAGGTGATGGTCGAGCGCCTCGAAGCATTGCATGAGTGGCTGAATACCGAAGTCGGACGGGCCGTGCCGGGCAAGGCGTACGTGGACACCGGGCCGATATTGGAGCGTGATCTGGCGCGGAAGGCTGGGCTCGGCTGGTTCGGGAAGAACACCAACCTGATCAATCCGAAGCTCGGTTCGTTCTTCTTTCTCGGCGAACTGCTGCTCGATCTCGAGTTGCAGCCTGATGCGCCGTTCGAGAGCGAGCATTGCGGGAGCTGTCGAGCGTGTCTGGATGCGTGTCCCACGCAGGCGATTCTCGAGGGCGGTGTGCTCGACGCCACGCGGTGCATCTCGTATCTGACCATCGAGTTGAAGGGGGAGATTCCGGCCGAGTTCCGCGCGGCGATCGTCGAGGGCGGGCATTTGTATGGGTGCGATGTGTGTCAGGAGGTGTGTCCGTGGAATGTGAAGTTCGCGCGCGAGGTGAAGGAGCCGAGGTTCGAGGCGCGGGAGGTGATCGGGGGTAAGAACGCAAAGACGCTGGCGGCGGAGATCCTCGCGATGAGCGAGGAGGAGTTCCGCGCGGCGTTCAAGGGCTCGGCGATGAAGCGGGCGAAGGTGGCGGGGCTGAGACGGAACGCAACCGTCGTGATTGACGGGCGAACGGACTAACTGCTAGCCGCTCCCAACTCCCGCATCATCTCCACGATTGTCCTTCGAAACGCGGCACCCGCGAACATCAGATGCGCCGCACCGAAGGCGAACCCTCCACCCCACCCCACCCCTCCGCCCGCCTAATCCTTGTACGGGTCGAACTCGTCCGCCCCGGCCATGACCACGACCAGCGGCGTGAGCGTATGCAGCACTTCCACCGTGCCCTCCTGCGCCACCAGAACGTCGGGCAGCCGGCGGTACACGTGCGGGCTCTCGTCGAGCCCGCCGCCACGCAGGATGACCCCCTTCTCCCGCATCCAGCCCTGCATCATCTCCGGCGTGACGCGCCCCGGCGAGATCACCGCGCCGGTCTTGCGATTGCGCTTGCCGGCGGCCTGCGTGCGCGACATCACCCGCCCGGCGCCGTGCACCGTGCTGAACAGCGCCTGGCGCTGCGTGTCCCGCACCTGCGCGTCGCCCGTCGCCGTCCCCTGCACGATCACCGCATCGTCCCCCATCGACCCGCCGATGAACCCCTTCTCACCCGGGAACGCCGGCGTCGCGCCCTTGCGGACCACGACCACATCTTCGCCGTGGTGCGTCTCCTTCCAGGCGAAGTTGTGGTGGTTGTGGACGAGCTCCAGCTCCGCGCCCCCCAGGATCGACACGACCTTCCGCGCCACCCATTCACGCCCCGCGTACGCGTAGCGCCCGGCGAGATTCATCAGGTGCCAGTAGTCGTGGCCGGCCGGCGCCTCGAGGTCGAGGAGCACTTCCGTCTCCGGCACACGCTCACCCCAGGCCTTCCCCTGGCCAATGGCCAGGAAGGCCGACGCGATGGTGTGCCCGAGCCCCCGCGACCCGAAGTGGACGCCCACCCAGATTGCGTCGTGCTCGTCGGCGAAGACGTCCACGTAATGATTGCCGCTCCCGACCGTGCCGAGCTGGTTGCGCGCCCTGGCCGTGAGCGCCTGACGATGCTTGGGGGGCACCGCCGCCCAGGACGCGTCCTCGAACAACGGGTGGTCCACCGGCGCGTCGTCCGCCGTGTTCTTGCGGCCGATCCCGAAGCTCACGGTCGACGCGACGGTGTCGGCGATGCCAGTCAGCACGGCGCGCACCTCCTCCGGCGTACGGCCGAGCGAGGCCAGCGTCAGATCCGTGCGCATGGCGGCGTTCCCGCACGCGATGTCGAAGCCCACACCCACGACGGACACCTGGTGGCGATAGGCAGCCACGCCGCCGATGGGCATGACGTAGCCCACGTGGCCGTCGGCCATGAGGGCGGCGTCCACCGCGTGCTCGCGCACGTGCTGGAACTGGACGATCGTCTGTTCGTCGTGCTGTCCGAAGATCTTCATGGAATGCTCAAGTCTGGCGTGATGATGGCATGGGCGCCGATTGACGGCAATGGCCTGGGGTCGGGTGATCAGTCGTTGTCTTCCCACGGACGACGATCGCGTTTGTCTTCGGCTTTCATGGTCCGCCAGAAGGCGCGCCGGACGGCACGCTGCGCCGCGGTGCACTCCGAGATCCGGTAGATGTGCCCCGCCATGATGCGGTGCCGCACGCCGAACAGGTCCGTGAAGGCGACCCACCGCGGCGGCGGCTGTGCATCGAGGCGGTGCTCAACCGCCGCCGCCGTATCGCGAGATACGGCGAAGTAGTCATAGAAGCTCTCGATCTCGAAGAAGTCCCCGGCACTTTCCGACGGCGGAAAGTCGTCGAAGAGATCTCTGAGTCTGTTCATCCTCGTGTACATGGTGTGTGTGAACGGGCGGGTCGCATGGTTGCGCCCTCCCACGAATGCCGCGACCACCGGGTTGGTGGCGCGGCGAATCGCCGCGCACACCTATCCCATGAAGTCACGGATGACCTGCGGCGTGCTCGTGTCGAACCCGACCACGTCGAGCATGCCCGCGTCGTCCGGATCCGCGATGCTGAATCCGTTCGACGTCATCGCGACGACCACCAGCTTCGCCGCGATCCCCGTGCGCTCCCGGTACATGCGGAGCGCTTGGGCCGGGTGGACGTCCCCGGCCCACGTCTCGCTGTCGGTGTACACGACGAACGTGTCCACCGCCCAGCCGTGCCACAGCGCCTCCAGCATCGGAAGGGCGCAGTCCGTGCCACCGAAGGGGAGATCGGCGGTCGCCCGGACCACATCGTCCAGCCGCTGGCGTGGGGAGATCGCCAGGGGCGAGAGCCCGGATCCGACCTGCGGCCACCGCGAGCGGTGAGGCCCGGCGGTGAACGCCACGAACCGGTGGTCGGGCTCCGTCGCGGCCGTCACGAGCGCCATCGCCGCCGACGCCTCACGGCACGACAGATACGGCATCGCGTGCACGGGCGCTGCCATCGACCCTGAAACGTCCAGGGCCAGCATCACCCGCTTGCCCGACGGCGCCACGTTGTCGAACGAGCGGTAGAACGCGCCGTCGAGCGCGTCGATCACCCGCGCGGCGGGCGTCCAGCGGCCCGCGCCCCGCATTCCCCGTCCCCGCGCGTACGTCTTGAGCGCCGCGAGCACCGCCAGCGGGTGAACCCGCGAACGGCGCAGCGCCTCGCCGTCCTGCAGACGCACGGCAACCGCCGCCGTGGCTTCGGCCCCATCGACGAGCAGACCGACCCGGCTCATGACGCCAAGGTTTCGAACCAGCGCCATGAGCGGCATCCCGACGAGCAGCGCCTCCCAAACCACGGAGTGCGTGAGCAGCTCCGTCGGCACCATCTCGCGCGTGAGGTTGTACACGCGGATTACGCGCGCCGCGTCCTCGGGCGACATCGTGCGAATCGCGTGTACGGCCTCGATTCGCTCGCCGACATCACCATGCGACGCCCCGACCACGTCGTCCCACCCCTTCACGGCATACCGGAAGAGCAGTGCGTGGTCGGCCGACTCGGGCTTCGGGTGCGCCAGCCGGAGTGCATCCCGGTGTGACCACCCGTCGCGCGCCTGGTACTTGAGGAGCTGGTACGCGAGCGCGCGTGGCGACTTGCGCGTGTACCACCGCGCCACCGCCGAGCGCACGCCGCGTCCCCACCCGCGGAACGCGGTGACGTACTGCACCCAGTGGAACAGGTGCGTTCCCGTGCGGGCCACCGCGGGGAGCGCGGTGAGCGCCGCCGAGCGAGTGGCCGCGTCGGAAGAAGCGGCCGCCATGGCGAGCACGAACAGCGCCGGATCGTTCTTCGCGGCGCGGCCGCTCTCGCTCACCTCGACCACCCGGCGCACGACGCGCACGCCGTCTTCGACGAGGCACGCCTCGACCGCCCGCGCGTTCTCACGCGTGAGCGGACGCTCCCGGATGTAGAACGTCCCGCCCTCGGACCCGAGGATCAGGAATCGATCCAGCCGCGTCCAGTGGTCCACGGCCCAGGCGTATCCGCCCGCCGAGTTTGGCACCTGGTTCGAGCCGGGGATGGGCTCGGCCTGCGGCGAAACGAGTCGCCGGAGGCGCGTGGCTACGTGCTGCGTGAAATCGAACATCGCTCGCCTCCTGTGGTCGAGTGTGGTGGTGGCTGGTGGTCGGTGGTGCCCGGGCCGGCGGGGTTCGCACCCGCACCTCGGCATCGGGTGTCCACACGGTCCCGGCTTTCGGCCCATGGGATGATCGTGTGGCGATGCCGCGCTCTGGTGATGCCCGTTGAGCTACGGATCCCGGCGGTGCGCGGCAAAGGCCCATACGCACCGAACCGCGCGTCGCGCGGATGAATGGTTCGACTCGGCCCCGGCATCCCGTGTTGCGTGCCGGGTGAGGGTGGGATAACCGAATCGAGGCGACCCGCGTGACGGGTCGTGTGCAATGGTGTACGCGGGACCGGGCAGGATTCGAACCTGCGACATCCTGATTACGGATCGATAAGCCTCGGCCGCCGGCCCGACCTGCGAATGGACGTCGGGCGAATGATTGGCGAGGCCAGGCGCTCTACCGGACTGAGCTACCGGTCCGCGTACACCAACATCAGGGGGACGGGTCTCGAACCCGCTCTCAGGGGGGCACAGCCCCTAGTGCCGAGCCGCTTACACCACCCCCTATCTGTGACCTGTGATGCCGCCGGAGAGATTTGAACTCCCGACCCCCTGGGTCGTAGCCAGGTGCTCTGATCCACTGAGCTACGGCGGCGCATCGGTGAGCCGTACCCCCGGAGCGAGGTGAGTGGAGGCACCGCGGGCGCTCCGGAGGCCGACGAGTCCACGTGGGACGAGGCCAGCGGGGCTCGAACCCGCACCCTTCCGGTCGACAGCCGGATGCTCTTTCCGATTGAGCTATAACCTCAGGGTGATCCGCCGTCGGCGCGAGACGGCGACGGGAGCATGCCGAGTGGTGGGAGTCGCGTTCCAAACCACCCGAGCCCCGTGCCGAAACGGCCGCCGGCGGATCACGGTCCTGCTGGTACTGCTTCCTTTCCCCAGACCATCGCTTGTCAATCAGCGGGCGGCGCGCGAAGCGCCTGTGCTGCATCCTGCGGTTTCGCCGGGTGGGAAATGCAAAACGCCCCACCTGGCACTTGGCGCAGGTGGGGCGTTGATCTTGCTC
Organism: Gemmatimonadaceae bacterium; assembly: GCA_046706905.1. Lineage (GTDB taxonomy): Bacteria > Gemmatimonadota > Gemmatimonadetes > Gemmatimonadales > Gemmatimonadaceae > JAGWRI01. The sequence continues at coordinate 2,955 of JBJKPA010000033.1, read as the reverse complement.
CCCGGTCCGGAGGGTGGGCGTGCCTCACGGCATTCGCCTGTCCCTCGCGGATCCTGCGCTCGACTTCGTCATCTGCGGCTGCGAAATGCGCACGCCCCTGCCGTCGCGTCCGACGGACGCGATCCAGCTCCCGGCGTACCGGCGGTCGCCGGCAAACCGTGCGCAATGCATTCGGAGGTTGATCGATGGCTTCATAGGAGCGTGTTGGATTCCCGTAACCTGAAATTCCTGACAGTGAACGTGTTGTGCCGGCACCAGGGCCGGAAATGCAAAATCGCGCCGCCGATGATCGCCCGACGAATCCTGCACATCGGGGTTGGCCGGCATCGCCCGGAGGCGGTGCAACGGCTCGTGAACATCGGGACGCGACTCCCAGGGCGAGCATTTTAGGAAGGGAGGTGGTGGGTTGTCAAGCCCCACTTTCACGATCTCATAACCCGCGAGGGTCTCAGGCGGTTACGCCCGAACCGCCAGCGGATTCCTCCACGCCCGGCGGCGGATTCTGCACGCTACGCCTCCGCCGAAGCCACGCGAGTGCGGCCATGGCGCCCACGGGAACCGACACCGAGACATACCATGGTGCATACGGCCCGCCCTTCACAATCCCCGCTGCGAACAACTCAACGTTGAATATCGCCACCTGAACCGCCCCGGTCGTCCAGTTGACACTGACCGTGCTGAATCCGAGCAGCGATAGGAGCGCCCAGCGGAATCGCTTGCGTCGCCCGGAGACTGCTACGACGATCGACGTACCGATGGAGAAGAGCGCCGCCATGATGGCGAGCGCCAGCATGAGGATCTGGCCGATCGGCTTGTCCCAGATGCTGAAGGCGTTCATTGACTCCAAAGAGCGACTGAGAGCCTGATAGTGGAGCCCTACCAACTGGAGTCCGGCGCCGCGACCGCGTGTGCTGATCGTGACGACTCCCCAGTGGGAGCCGCGCCCGATCTCATAGGAGAGGTTTGCTGCCGTTGCCCCATTCATGCTCGTCGTCTGCCATCCCACGAGGGGCAACGAATCGAGTGGGACGAACGCCCGAATGGAGTCGATCAGGGCCTGCAGCCCGGCCCCGTTGGCCGCGGCTTCGCGTCGCATCGCGTCATCGGCCGACGCCAGGAGTGCCGAAGTGTCCCCCCTGGCGATTTCGGCAAGGGCCTGTCGCGACACGCGGTCCGCGTCGACCGGCGTCTGAAGTGCGCCACACCCAGCGACCGGGAACATCGTCAAGAGAGCCGCAGCCAGTGGGAGACTGAACCCACCGATGCTGCGGCGCACGAAGGCCGCGGTACCGTGACCGGGCACTGGCTGTGACGCCGTCATGGCGCCCCGATCATAGTACCGATATGCGTGTCGAGCAAGTCGCCGCGCGTCAGGAAAGGGCACCGCCTCCGACCAACCGGAAAGTCATCCGCGCTCAGATCGGGAGGTGACCATCCTTGCGCCGTCGACCTTCTGGCAAGAGCAGTCCCGAGGACCCTGAAGACCTTCGATCTGGCGAGAGGAGCAGGTCACCCCCTTCGACGTCGATCCAGATATGCGTACTATCCTGCACCCAGATGACTTGGCCGGGCGGTATGTCGTCTGTAGGGCAGTCGACGTCTACTTCCGCCACGAGCGAATCGTTCAGGTCGAGTTCGTGCGGCGCGAATCGCATCTCTTCCAAGAACGCCCCGCCGGTGATCTGATGCCGATGGATCACCGGAGTCCTGCAGGTGTCGGTCCCAAGCGCGACCAACCGTCGGGTGAAGGTCAACCCGGCATGCCACCAGGCTGTGGAATCCGCCGGATCTCTTTCGGCGCATATCCACGGGCACGCGATTTTGACCGGCCACCAATGGCCCGTCGGCACGAAGGTGGAATCGAGCGGCGGTAAAGGCCGATGGAAGAACCCCGTGTAGCCGGGTTCGTTGACCGTCTGCAGCGCCAGTGTATCCGACCCGATCTGCCCGTACCACACCTCGCCGTTCCCAATCATCACGCCTTCCCAATTCGCCCAGAGACTCTCGGGCTTCTGTCGGAGGATCGCGGCTCGGATGGCGGGGCCGAAAACCGCGTGATACCGCGTGAGGAACTCGGCTCGAGTCTCGATGCGTTCAATGGAGTCCGGCCAGTCGACCCGCAGTCCGGCCTTCGCCAACTCCCAGGCTGCCGCCGCGTCATCGTGACCTACCGCCGCTTGCAGCTTGCGCAGAAAACCAACGCCGGCCGTGTCGGAAATCCCAGCAGCCTCCAGGTGCTGCGCGGAGGCAGCTTGCGGTGCGAGGAGCACCGCAGCTTGGACCACGAAAGGGATGAGCCTGAAAAGGCGGGTGTGCACTGAACCCCGCATGTAGTTCTGCAGGGAAGTTTGCACTCCATTTCACCAAGGCGCCATTGCGACACGGGTTCGGTGCCCAACCGGCGCGTGACATGGCCGCCCTATCTCGCCGCTCACCCGTTAGATCCATCGCCCTGGCCGCTACCGCGCCTCGCCAGCTCACCCTGAGCGGTGAAGGGGCATCCCCAAACACGCGCCTGCTGTCCGGCCGTCCTGTCCCTATCCCCGGGGGCCCGCCCGAGCCCCACACCGGACCTTGCGGCCCCGTCCGCGCCGCATTAGTGTCATTCCCATAGACGCGACTAGGGAGACACACCCCATGGCCCTCGATTCCGCCGAGCTGCTCCAGGGCACCCTGCAGATCCTCATCCTCAAAGCGCTCCTCGCGGAGCCCGCGCACGGGTACGCCATCGCGCGCTGGATCGAGCGGACCACCGACGACGTGCTCAGGGTGGAGGAGGGCTCGTTGTACCCTGCGCTTCGGCGCCTGCAGGACAAGCGCTTCGTGACGTCGGAGTGGGGGGTGTCCACGAACAACCGCCGGGCGCGGTACTACACGATCACGGCGACGGGGCGCGCGCATCTGCGCCGGGAGGCCGCGGCCTGGACGCGCTACTCCGGGGCCGTGACCCGCGCC
>JBJKPA010000032.1:0-7085 GCA_046706905.1 Gemmatimonadaceae bacterium | reverse complement strand
TCCCCACGCAGCCGGGGCAGCCGCCGTTCCTGAATCCGCTGGGCCAGATCATCGGGCCGGTGGCCACGCTCGATCTCCGCGCCAGGGCGACCCAGACGGTGTTCGATCCGTCGATGTTCGGCCAGCTGCACGCCTCGCAGGCGAGCGCGGCGGCCGTCGGCGCCGGACAGAACGTGGCCGCCGAGCAGGCGGCGGCGCTCGCCGCGGGCGCGTACGTGCAGGCGCAGCGCGCCGACGCGCAGCTTTCGGCGCGCCTCGCCGATTCGACACTCGCCTCCGATCTGCTCGGCATCGCGCGCGACCAGCTCGCGGCCGGGGTCGGCGTGGCGCTCGACGTCACCCGTGCCGAGGCGCAGCTGGCCGGCGTCCGGGCACAGCTCATCGCGGCCCGCAACACCAAGGCCCGCGCCCGGCTCGCCCTGGCGCGTGCCCTCAACCTGCCGCTCGACACGCCGTTCGAGCTCACCGATTCGCTCAGCACGCTCGAGCCCGTTCCCGACGCCGGCGACGTGGATGCCGCCGTGACCGAGGCGATGCACCAGCGTCCCGACGTCCGGGCGCTGGAGTCGCAGCTCAGCGCGGCGCAGGCGCAGATCACCGCCATTCGCGACGAGCGGCTCCCCGCCGTGAACGCGTTCGGCAACGGCGGCTACATCGGCCTCCGGCTCAGTCACCTGCTCGCCACGTACACCTGGGGCCTCGAGCTGTCGGTGCCCGTATTCGACGGCAACCGGCGCGACGCGCGCGTCACCGAGCAGGAAGCGGCGATGCGCGAGATCCAGGTGCAGGAGCACGATCTCCGGCAGCAGGTCACGGTGGACGTGCGCAGCGCCGTGCTCGACCTGGGCTCCGCCCGCCAGGCCGTCGACGCGGCGCGCGAGGGCGTGCGCCTCGCCGACCAGGAAGTCTCCCAGGCCCGCGACCGGTTCCGCGCCGGCGTGGCCGGCAACGCCGACGTCATCACCGCGTCGCTGTCGCTCAACTCCGCCCGTACCCAGCTCATCGACGCCGAGACCGCCTATCAGTCGGCGCGCGTGGCGCTGGCCCGCGCCGAAGGGCGCACCACGTCGCTCCAGTAACCGCCGACTCCCCACTTCGCTTTCGACTTCCTCTCTCGCACGACTCGACCCATGGCAACCGCACCGAATTCCGCAGATCGCGAGGCGACGCCGGCCACCAACGGCAACCGGCGCCGGTTCGTGTTCCCCATTCTCATCGTCCTCCTCGTGTTCGGCCTCGGCTGGGCGGTCAAGGAGTACCTCTACTCCCGCGCCCACGCATCCACCGACGACGCGCAGGTGGACGGCGACATGACGCCGGTGCTCGCCAAGGTCGGCGGGTACATCCAGAAGATCACCGTGGACGAGAACAACCACGTCAAGGCGGACTCGCTGCTCGTGCAGATCGATCCGGCGGAATACCAGGCCCGCCTCGAGCAGGCGGAAGCCGATCTCGCCGCCGCGCAGGCCGCCGTTTCCAGCCCGTACGGCGAGGGGCAGGCCCAGGCCGCGGTGCAGGTCGCGTCCAACCAGCGCGCCTCGCTCGAAGCGCAGATCGGCGCCGCGAAGGCCAACCTCACCAAGGCCGACGCGGATCTGAAGCGCGCCAAGGAGCTGGTCGCCAAGCAGATCGTGTCGCGGCAGCAGCTCGACGCCGCGCAGGCGGCGGCCGACGCGGCGGCCGCCCAGCTCAAGGCGCTCGAGGAGCAGCAGAGCGCCGCGGCCTCGGGGATCACGGCCGCCGAGGCGGGCGTGCGCCTGGCCCAGGCGCGGCTCGACGCCGCCAAGGCCACCGTGGCCAACGCCAAGCTGCAGCTCTCGTACACCCGCATCACGGCGCCCATGGCCGGGATCGTGTCGCGCAAGCAGGTCGAGATCGGGCAGCTCGTGCAGCCCGGCCAGCCGCTGCTCACGATCGTGTCCGACACCGGCGTTTGGGTGACGGCCAACTATAAGGAAACGCAGCTGGCCGACATCCGCGTGGGCCAGCCGGTGCAGTTCGAGGTGGACGCCTACCCGGGGTGCGAGGCCACGGGAAAGGTGGAGAGCCTGGCCGGGGCCACGGGCGCCAAGTTCGCCCTGCTGCCGCCGGACAACGCGACCGGGAACTTCACGAAGGTCGTGCAGCGCGTCCCGATCCGCATCGCCGTCACCGAAGGGTGCGGGCCGCAGCATCCGCTGCGCCCCGGCATGTCGGTCGTCGCGCACGTCGCCACCCAGTAACCAACCGGAACCCCGTTCGATGTCCGATTCGGCCGCCACGGTCGAGGGGGGCGTGCGCCTTGTATCCGGCGCGCGCGGCACGGCACGCATCCTCGCCGCGCCGGCGCCGGGGCACGCCGCCGAGCACGACGACCCCTATAAGTACAAGTACATCATCGCGATCGCGGTCACGCTGGCCGCGGTGCTGGAGCTGATCGACACCTCGATCGTCAACGTCGCCATCCCCCACATGATGGGGAACCTCGGCGCCACGCTCGACGAGATCTCGTGGGTGTCCACCGGCTACATCATCGCCAACGTCATCGTGATCCCGATGTCGGGGTGGCTGTCGGCCTACTTCGGCCGCAAGCGCTACCTCACCGGCTCGATCATGCTGTTCGTGGCCGCGTCGTTCATGGCCGGCGCCGCCCGCTCCCTCGAGCTGCTCATCCTCTGGCGCGTGGTCCAGGGCCTCGGCGGCGGCGCGCTCCTGTCCACCGCCCAGACCACGCTGTTCGAGTCGTTCCCGCCCGAGGAGGTCGGGATCGGCCAGGCGATGTTCGGCGTCGGCGTGATGGTCGGCCCCACGATCGGCCCCACGCTCGGCGGCTACATCGTGGACAACTACAACTGGCCCTGGATCTTCTACATCAACGTCCCGCTCGGCATTCTGGCGGCGTTCATGGTCTACACGTACGTGCACGACGCGGCGCACCAGGCGCGCGCCAGGCGCATCGATTTCCCGGGCATCCTGTTCCTCGCCACCGGCGTCGGCTCGCTGCAGTGGATGCTCGAGCGCGGCGAGCGGTACGACTGGTTCGACTCCCGGTTCGTCACCGCGCTGTGCGTCACCGCCGTGCTCTCGTTCACGCTGCTCATCTGGCGCGAGCTCACGTGCGAGGAGCCGGTCATCAACTTCCGCGTGCTCAAGAGCCGGCAGCTCTCGGCCGGGGTGAGCATCGCCGCCTTCCTCGGCCTCGCGCTGTTCGGATCGGTGTTCGTGCTGCCGGTGTTCCTCCAGGATCTGCACGGCTTCACCGCCAACCAGACGGGGCTCGTCATCCTCCCCGGCGCGATCGCGTCGGCGGTCACCATGGTCTGGGTGGGGCGCAACGCCAACTGGCTCGACGCCCGCGCCACGGTGACGATCGGCGCGCTGTTCTTCCTGCTCTCGATGTGGCAGCTCTCCACGCTCACCCTCGACGCGGGACGCGGCGACCTGTTCTGGCCGCTCATCTGGCGCGGTGTGGGCCTGGGGCTGATCTTCGTGCCCCTCACCAACGCCACGATGGCCGAGCTGGCCACGCGCGACCTGGCGCAGGGCACCGGGATGTTCAACCTCACCCGGCAGCTCGGCGGCTCGTTGGGCATCGCGATCATGGCCACGTTGCTCACCCGGTTCACGACGATCGCCAAGGCCACCCTCACCCAGCACGTGACGACCACCGATCCGCTGTCGCTGGGACGGCTCCAGGCGATGACGAACGCCATGATCGCGCGCGGCGCGCCGGCCACGGTGGCCCACGCGCAGGCGCTGGCGATCATGGACCATCAGATCACGGCCCAGGCCAGCGTGCTGGCGTTCTCCAAGATCTACCTGCTGAGCGGCGTGCTCCTCGTCTCGTCCCTGCCGCTGCTGTTCTTCTTCCGCACGGGCAAGGCGCGCACCACGGTGCGCTCGTTGCACTGATCGCCCGGCGTCGGTAACGTCGAGGCATGGCAAAGCGGCACCACTGGATCGTCCGGGTCACGCACTGGGTGAACGCCTTCGCGCTCACCATCATGGTCACGAGCGGGCTGCGCATCTTCAACGCGTACCCGGCGTTCGCGCGCAAGGGCGAGACGTTCTGCTGCTATCCGTTCGCCGGGCATGCGATCCCCGACTGGCTCACCTTCGGCGGCTGGCTGGCCGGCGCGCGCCATTGGCACTTCGCGGCGATGTGGCTGCTCGTCGTGAACGGGCTGGTGTATCTGGGGTTCGTGTACCTGCACGGTGAGTGGCGCGACCTCGTGCCGCGGCGCGGGCAGCTCCGCGATGCGTGGGAGATGGTGAAGTTCTACCTCTTCGTGCGGAAGGAGCATCCCCACCAGGGCAAGCACAACGCGCTGCAACGCGGCGCCTACTTCGCGCTCCCCATCTTCGGCGCCGTGGCCGTGATCACGGGCATCGCCATCTGGAAGCCGGTCCAACTCGGCTGGCTCACGCGGGCGCTCGGCGGATACGTGTGGGCGCGCTACTGGCACTTCCTGGCCATGCTGGCCATCGTCGCCCTCTCGATGGTCCACGTCTTCATGGTGTTCGCGGTGGATCCCTACTCGCTGCGCGGGATGATCACCGGCGGCTACGACGAGACGAAGTCGCCGGAGGCGCGGAATGCGCGCCCCTTCCGCTGGCGGCGCCCGGCGCCGCCGCCGGCCCCATCGACGCCGGAGTCGGAATGAGCATCGACCGCCGCCGCTTCCTCGCCATCTCCGCGGCCTCGATCACCGGCGCCTTTCTCGCCGCCTGTGGTTCCGAGGGGCCGCCGGGCTCCAAGCGGTTCCTGGCCTGGACCGAGAAGCGCAACGAGCCGGTGGAGCGGGCGCTCTTCCGCCATACCTCGATGGACCGCGTCGCGGCGGGGGCGCGCGACGCCGGCGCGGCGTTCCCCGAGTACTACATCTCCGACGACGTCCCGGTATGGGACGAGACGGTGCGCGGTCCCTGGACGCTGGAAGTCTCGGGGCTGGTGGACCACCCGCTCACGCTCTCGCTCGACGACCTGATGCGCCTGCCGCGCGTCACGCAGCGCGTCAACCACTACTGCGTCGAAGGGTGGACCGCGGTGGCCGAGTGGACGGGAACGCGCGTTTCGGATCTGGCCCGGCTGGCCGGCGCGCGTCCCGAGGCCCGCTACGTGGATTTCGCCTCGTTCGACGACGGCTACCACGAGAGCTGGGACATGGCCAGCGCCATGCACCCGCAGACGCTCCTCGCCTACGGCATGGACGGGAAACCCCTGACCCCCGGCCACGGCGCGCCGGCCCGGGTGCACTCCCCCATCAAGCTGGGGTACAAGAACACCAAGTACCTCGTGCGGGTGCGGTTCATGGCCCACCAGAACGGTGGCTACTGGAGCGACCGGGGGTACGAGTGGTACGGGGGGACTTAACACCCGCCGGTCCCCGTCGTCTGCCGTAGGTGAAGCCCGCGCAATTGGGCGGGGCGGAGTCATGAGGGGGACCATATGAGAAGGACGACCATGATGCTCGCCGCCGTGGCGGTGGCGATGACCACCGTCGCAGCGGGCGCCAGCGCCCAGCGCGGCATGGGTGGGATGGGCGGACGTGGGATGGCCGGGCCCGGCATGGGCCGCGGCAACGCCATGGGCGCGATGATCCAGCGGCAGCTCTTCCGCGGGATCACGCTCACCGACACGCAGAAGACGCAGCTGGAAAAGCTGCGTGACGCGAATCGGACGGCGATGCAGGCCCAGGCCAAGTCGGAGCAGACCGACCGGCAGGCCTTCCGCACGGCGATGATGAACGGCGACACGGTGGCCCTCAAGGCCGCCCGCCAGAAGCTCGAGGGCTATCGCAACCGGACGATCGCGCTGCGCGGCGCGCTGATGCGGAACGCGCGCGGCGTGCTGACGCCCGACCAGCAGAAGACCTTCGACGCCAACCGCACACGGCTCGAGCAGCGCGCCGTACGCGGCGTGCGGATGATGCGGCAGCAGCGGATGTGGGGGCGCCGGCAGGCAATGATGCGCTACATGGCGCCCAATCGGATGCGCTCCATGCGCGGCCGTGGTTGGGGACCGGGCGCGGGGTTCCAGCAGGGCGGTGGCCCCGCGTTCCAGCGTGGCCGCGGTTTCGGCAACGGCCCGGCGTTCCAGCGCGGCGGTGGCTTCGGCGGCGGGCCGGCCTTCCAGCGCGGGCGCGGCGGCTTCGGCCCGAGACGCGGTGGCCAGCAGAGCGCGCCGCCCGATTCCACGCAGGGCAGTACCCCGCCGATCGGCGGGTAACGGACTGGCCCACGCCGGGGGGCGTGGGTCGGGGTAGTAGAGGTAAGGGGGTGTTACTACGAAGGGCTCGCGATGAGCGAGCCCTTCGTATTTGGGGCAGGGGCGGAACCGAACACTGAAGGCAGAGAGCCCGAAGCCGGCGGCTCACAGCTGTCGGCAACTACGAAGGGACCCCCCTCTACGCATCCGACCGGTAGAGGGGGGTCCTTTGTGCAGTCGTGGTCAACGGCTGACGGCTGTCAGCTCACGGCCCACGGCTTTCAGTTGTTGTTCGCGCACTCTCGAGGTTGCGCCGTTAGCAGTTCACCGTCCTACCGTCCTACCGTCCTACCGTCCTACCGTCCTACCGTCCTACCGACTCACCACCCCGGCGCCAGCTGCACGCCCACCACCCAGTTCTTTCCGGGCCGCTCGAACGGATGCGCCAGATACGTCTCCAGCACGAAGTAGCCCATCAGATTCACGCGCGCCGTGATCCCGGTGCTGAACACCGGGATGTGGTCCACGCAGTTGATCCCGAGCTGCTGCTCCGCCTGGTTCTGCGCGCTCGCGCAGCTCGCCGGGATCTGATTGGCCGTCGTCGTGAGCCGCCAGTCCGGCGGCTGCGTGCTGGAGTAGGCGATGCCGGCGTCGAAGAACGGCGCGATCTCCACGGGCACGAACGACGTCGGAATCAGTCCGAACGCCGGCGAGCCGAGCAGCGGGATCCGGAATTCGAGATTGAACACGTCGATCCGGCTGCCAAGCAGACGGTCGAACACCGGGCAGGCGTTGGAGCCGGCCGCCGCCACGCACTCGTTCACGCCGAACGAGCCGTAGCCGTAGCCGCGGATCAGCGTCTCCTCGCCCAGGTACAGCGGGAACAGCTGCCCCGTGC
>JBJKPA010000031.1:0-9172 GCA_046706905.1 Gemmatimonadaceae bacterium | reverse complement strand
TGCCCTTTTCGCCGCAGGCGCCCATGCCGTTCAGCCGGTCGGCCTGCGGATCGAAGCTGGCGTTGGTCACCGGGGTGAACTGGTGGTCGTACCAGCCGTCGGAGTCGTCGTAGAGGATGACGACGGCGGTGTGGGCCCACTCCGGGCGCTGCATCAGGAAGTTCAGGACCTCGACCACGAAGGTCTGCTCGTCGAGCGGATCGGAGTAGCCGGCGTGCGCGTCCTGGAACGCCGACGCCTTGAGGAAGGTGACGGCGGGGAAGTTGCCCGCCTTCACCGCGTCGAAGAAGTCGTGGATGTCGTACTGGTGATTCGCGGCGTCGCCGTTCCTGCCGATCATGGCGACCGACGTCGGCCGCGTGTGGCCGGGGTTCGCGGTGGACGGGTAGTACTGGAAGGGCTCGTGGTGCGGGATGTAGTCGCGCGACGCCAGGCCGACGACCGGCGAGTAGGTGGCGCGGAAGCAGCCCCTGGTGCCGTTGGGATTCACGACCGTGGTGTCGAACCCGCCCTCGAACCAGCCCCAGCTGACCTTCGCGGCGGTGAGCAGATCGCCCACGTTCTTCCCCGTCATGGACACGTTGTCGAGCGAGTCGGAGCAGACGTCGTGGGCCGGATCGACGTCGTTGATCATCGTGTAGCCGCCCTGGCCGTCGGGCACGTAGTACAGCTTGTAGCTGCTCGCCACGATCTGCATGCCGTTCGTCTGGCCCGAGATCAGATTGAGTGCGCCGGGCGTGGAGGGGCCGTACTGGTCGCTGTACGAATTGTCGTTCATCGCGTAGTGCTGGGCGTAGTTCCAGAGCGCGGTCACGGTGTTGCCGTCGAAGTAGCCCATCACCATGCCGGGCGTGGCGAAGGCGCCCGGGGCGCCGGCGAGTCCCCGCCCGGTGTACCGGGGAAAGAGGTCCATCCTTCCGCCGTCGTACGCCATCTGCTCCAGCGTGTAGTCGTGCGACTGATCGGCGGTGCCGGCCTGTACGCGGGCGATGCGGAACGGATTGCTCGCGTCGACGAGGTTGGCCTTGTTGGTGAAGTTGGGATTCCGCGTGAGGAGCGAGTCGTCGTAGCCGTTCACCGCGGGCGTGTTGGGAAGCGCCGTGAAGGCGGGCTCTCCCGGCGGATTCTCGGCGTGCGGATACGTGCCGAAGTAGTGGTCGAAGGAGACGTTCTCGCCGTAGATCACCACGAGGTGCTTGATCGGGGTCGCCGTGGCGAGCGTGTCGGCGGGCCGTTGGGCGCGATTGCAGCCGGCGACGAGGACCGCGGCGGCGGCGAGAATCGGGAGGCGATGGCGGCGAGGCATGGTGGGGATTCCGCGGAGGGGCATCGTGAGAATCTACCGAGGGAGCACGCGGCGCAGATTAGGACGGACGGGTCACGGGGCGGCGGAGGGGGCGTAACGACGGGACGACGATCAGTCGTCCACGAGCTCGAGTAGCCCCTCGACCACGAGCTGCAGATCCTCCTCGGCGGCGCGGCCGATGCGGCGGCCGATGCGCTCCACGGCGAGCGTCCGGATCTGACTGATCTTGACCCACGACCGTTTGGGCAGCCCGACGCCGCTCAGCTCGAGCGTGAGCGGAAAGCCGGCCCTCGGCGGCCGGCTCGTGAGCGCCAACGCGATGACCGTCCCCGAGGCGGCGTTGAACACGTCCTGACTGAGCACGAGCACGGGGCGCCGGCCCGTCTGCTCGTGCCCCCGGGCCGGATCGAGATCGGCCCAGCGGATCTCGCCTCTCAGTATTCGGGCCATTCCGCGAAGTCGGCCGCCAGGCCGAGCTCGGCCAGCGCCCGCTCCCGCCGCGGATCGAGCTTCGCGCACTCGCGCACCAGCCGCCCGCGGTCCAGCCGCTCCAGCACCTGGGCGAGCGCGGCCTCGAACGCGGCACTGCGGTTGGGGAACCGCCGGTCGCGCACGAGGCGGTCCACCCGGCCGACCAGCTCGGCGTCGATCGACACCGCGACCTTGGTCTTGGGCATCGCTCCTCCTGAGTATGACATTATGTCATACCTCCCCGCGCGTCAAACGGCATCCCGCAATCTGCCCCCGAAACGCGACCGCCGAGGAACCTTTCGATTCCTCGGCGGCGCGAATCATTGCGGGCTAGAGGGAGCCCGCCGGGGCCCGGCTAGTGCTCCGTGCTCTCGATGAACTTCTTGATGTTGGCCGAGAGCTGCTTGGCCGAGGCCTGGTTCAGATAGGCCATGTGACCGCTCTGGTAGTAGTCGAAGGTCACGCGGTCGGTGTACGACTTGCCGTAGCCCAGGTGCCGGAAGGTGTACTCGGCGTTGGCGAAGGGCGTGGCGGAGTCGTAGTACCCGGCGCCGACCAGCACCTTGAGGTGCGGATCCTTGGCCATGGCGAGGCGCAGGTCCTGGCTGGTGCTGGGATAGCCGGCGTAGCCGCCCGGCCCCCAATCCCAGCGGCCGGTGTGCCCGCCCAGGTAGTACTGGAGATCGGTGTGGTAGTCGAGGCTGTCCTGCACGTAGCGCATGAACGCCTGCATGAACGCGCCGGTGGGGGCCACGTCGCTGGGATCGTAGTCCTGGTACATGCTCGAGGCGTTGCCCTGGAGCCCGATCAGCCGGGTGTCGTAGCGGCCGAGCATCTCGTGCTGGTCGCGCAGGAGTTCGGTGCGGAACGCGCCGGCGTCGATGCGCAGGTTGGTGTTCTTGACGAACTGCACGGAGAGGCCGGTGAGGTTCGCGATCTTCTGCGCCGCCGCGTCGAACTCGGCGGAGGTCAGCGTGTTCCCCTTGGCGAGCGTGGTGAGGTAGTCGCCGAAGGCGTAGTCGCGCGACTGCTGCACGACCTGCTCCAGCGACTCGCTCTGCAGGTTGGCCGGCAGCTTCTTGTGGTACCACGCGGTGGCCGTGTAGGTGGGCAGGAACATCGCGTACGGCGTGTCGTTGGACGGCGACGGCGCGATGTTGCCCAGGTCGAGCACGGTGCCGAGGAGCATGACACCGTTCATGAAGATCCCCTCGCGCTCCTGCAGCTCACTCACCAGGCCGGCCGAGCGGAAGGTGCCGTAGCTCTCGCCGAACAGATACTTGGGGCTGGCCCAGCGGTTGTACTTGTCGAGGTAGTTGCGGATGAACTGGCCGAACATCGCGATGTCGTTCTGGGCACCGGTGAAGTCCGACGCCGGCACGCCGGGGGCGGGCCGCGAGTAGCCGGTCATCATCGCGTCGATCTGCACGAGGTCGGTCGTGGCGAGCGGCGAGTTCTGGTTCACGACGAGGTCGTAGGGCGGCGTGGGCTGCGACCCGTTGGGCCCCATGTCGGGATGGATCGGGGCCATGATGCCCTCGTCCAGCCAGATGGACGACGAGCCAGGGCCGCCGTTGTAGAAGAAGGTGACGGGGCGGGTCGCCGGGTTCTCGCCGTCCCGCGTGTACGAGATGTAGAACACGGTGGCCTGCGGCTTGCCGTCGCCGTCGCGGATGACCATCGTGCCGGCGTTGGCCGTGTAGCTGATTTCCTGGCCGTCGATCGTGACCTTGTGGTGCGTGGTGGAGACCTTCTCGACGGCCGGGACGCCTTCGTTGTGGGCGTTCTCTCCGCCGGCCTGGCCACCGGGCATGCCACGGCCGCGACCGGGCGCCTGGGCCTGCAGGGCGGCGGGGGCGAGAGCGAGGAGTGAGGCGGCCCCGACGAGCCGCAGGAACCGAACGCGCATGACGAACCCTCCAGTGGTCCGGGACCCCGGACACGGGTGTGTGGATGAAAGCGGACAGAGGGGAAGTGCAATTATAGCACGGGGACCGCCGGCGCGCCTTAGTAAGCTCTTGCTTGACGCCCCTGCCCGGCGGTCCGATAATCGTCGCTTCCCATTCCCCACGAGATCCCGCCATGCGAATGCAGATCTGCGCCGCCGCAGTGCTGCTGGGAGCCGCGGCCTGCTCCCCCACCGCCACCCCCTCCCGCCCGGCCGCCGGCGGAGGTGCGTCCCGCGCCCCCACGGCTCCCACTCCGACCATGCCGACGCTGCTCCGCGTGGTCGCGCACGACTTCACCTTCGGCGGGAATCAGACCGTGCCGGCGGGCCTGGTCGCCGTGCGCCTCGTGAACGAGGGACACGCGATCCACATGCTGGGCATCGGCCGGCTGGATTCGAGCAGGACGGTGGGCGACCTGATGGGCGCCCTGCAGAAGCGCACCCCGATCCCCTACTGGTTCGAGCTGGGCGGCCCGGGGACGGTCTCGCCGGGGGACAGCGTGACCGCGTACCTCACACTCGAGCCCGGCACGTACTCGACGATCTGCTGGATGCCCGATTCGACGGGCAAGGGGCACGAGACGGACGGGATGTTCGCGACACTGACCGTGACCGGCGACAGCGCCGGCGCGCCGGTGCCCCCGACGCCGGACCTCTACGTGCGCGAGCGCGACTACCACATCTCGCTCTCGCAGACGCCGACCGCGGGGCGTCACGTGCTCGCGATCGACAACGACGGCCCGCAGAATCACGACCTGGCGATCCTCCGGCTGCTGCCCGGCAAGACGGAGGAACAGGCGCTCGCCTGGCTCGCGCACCCGACGATGAGCGACGCTCCGGTGGAGGCCGTGGGCGGCATCGTGGGCCAGGAGCGCTGGGCGCACGCCGAGGTCGCGGTGGATCTCGTGCCGGGCGACTATCTCTTCCTGTGCATGATTCCGGACGCGAAGGACGGGAAGCCGCACTTCATGCACGGGATGGTCACGCGGGTGAAGGTGACGTGAACGTCCCGAGTCACCGCGACTTGCATACGGACAACAACGGAATGGACGGACAACGAACGAAGAAGACTTTGGGGGGAACAGCGCTGTTTCACACCCCCATGATGTCTCCGCCTTGTGTCCGTTCCCTCCGTTCTGGTCCGTATGCAGATCGCTGTGCCCTTCCCGGTCGATCGGCAGTTATCCGCTCGCTCAGGAACAGGGTGACTCGTAGATTCGCGCCATGAGTCGACGATGGATGATCGCCCTGGGGACGGCGGCGGCCTTCACGGCCTGCGTGCCGGCACCACCGCTGCTCCGCCCCGAGGCCGCGTTCTGGCAGGCGCAGGCGCCGGCCACCTTCCGCGTGCGCTTCGAGACCACGCAGGGCCCGTTCACGATCGCCGTGACGCGCGCACTGGCCCCGATCGGCGTGGACCACTTCTACAACCTGGTGCGCGCCGGCTACTACGACGACTCGCGCTTCTCGCGCGTCGTGCCGCACTTCATCGTGCAGTTCGGCATCGCCGGCGATCCGCGCGTGACCGCCGAGTGGAAGGACCGGCGCATTCCCGACGATCCCGTGCGGACGAGCAACGTGCGCGGCACGATCGCCTACGCGATGACCGGGCCGAACACGCGTACCACGCAGCTCTTCATCAGCCTGGTGGACAACAGCCGGCTGGACGCGCAGGGGTTCGCTCCCTTCGGCCGCGTGGTGTCGGGGATGGACGTCGTGGACCGCCTGTACTCCGGCTACGCCGAGACGTCGGGCGGAGGACTCCGCGCCGGGCATCAGGGAGCGGCGATCGCCGGCGGCAACGCCTGGTTCGATCGCCACTACCCGAAGCTCGACCGCCTGATCTCGGCGCGGATCGTCCCCTAGTCGCGCGTTGCTACGGCGCGAGCACCGCCGCCGTGAGCTGGAAGTTCTCGCGCGAGGTGCCGGAGTAGTAGAACACGTACAGCTTGTGCGTCCTGGAATCCACCGCGCAGGTCCGCGCCCCACCGCCCGTAGGGAACTTGCCGACCACGGTGAACTTGTCCGGCGAATCCTCGTGGATCACGGTGACCGTGCTGTCCACGCGGTTCGGGTTGAACGCCAGGCGCGAGACCGGATCGAAGCAGTTCATGTCGGCGCGGCTGGGCACCGGGATCTTCGCCACGACGTTGCCGTTGTCGGCGTTGAGGATCATGACGTCGGTGTCGCAGGCCATGAACAGGCGGCGCGTGCGGGTGTCCATCGACAGCCCCTGGGCGTGCCCGCAATCCGGCACCTTGAACACGGGGCCGATCTTGTAGTCGCGCGTGCTCACGCGCTCCACGAAGCCCGAATCCTCGACGTTGGCGAAGATGTAGCCGCGTCCGTCGGCCTGCCCCGACTCGAGCCCGTCGCCGATCGGCGTCGTGCCGATGAGCTTGCCGGTCCGCATGTCCACTTCCCAGGCGTGCGAGCCTTCCCACGTGAATCCCTTGTGGGTGACGGGATCGTAGCGGATGCCGTCGCCGCGGACGCCCGCGAGGTGCTCCTCGACGGCCAGCGTCCTGAGGTTGAACACGACGCCGTTGCGGACGAGGCCGCGGTTCTCGTCGTGCGCGATGACGTAGCCGCCGCCCCCGCCCTCGACGGAGCCCACGAAGGTGTCGTTGTCCACGTCGAGCACCTTGTCGCCCAGGCCGTAGAGGCGGCGTCCGGCGACGTCCAGCGTGAGGTAGTCGGCGCGGGTGTGGCCGAGCGGGATCGTCTTGATCACATGGTAGTGGTACGACTGCGCCGAGAGCGTCGGTGCGAAGGCGAGGGCCAGCGCGAGGGTGGCGCCGGCCGCCAGGCGGAAGCGGGACATGAGGGTTCTCCGGTAGAGTGCCGCGCGAGGATCGGGGGGTGCGCACCGCGAAGCTACCACGTGTACCTGCCACCAGGATGACAGCGGGGGCGGGAGTGCGGATCCCGCGCGCCGCGCGGTGTAACGTGGGTGACAGGTCCCGCGAGTAGGTTGCGCCTGCAACCCGCCGCGGCCCCCTCCCCGCAACGCATTCGTTTCTCACGCGGAAGCCCGTTCATGCGAAGAACATCGCTCGTATTCGCCGCCCTCTCGCTGTCCGTCCTGACCGCCGGCTCAGCCGCCGGTCAGGCCCCCACCTACAAGCGCGACGTGCCACCGGCGCTCGCCAAGCGCGCCAGGGTCAAGGAAGCCGACGCCGCCGCGGCGGCGCGGAAGCTCCTGCCGAAGGCGACGATCGCCGCGCTGGAGCTGGAGCACGAAGGGGGCCGGCTCATCTATTCCTTCGACATGAAGACCCCCGGCCGGGACGGCATCGACGAGGTCAACATCGACGCCATGACCGGCAAGCAGGTGGGCAGGATCGATCACGAGTCGTCGGCCGACGAGCGAAAGGAAGCGGCCGCCGAAGCCCGCGCGAAGGGCAAACGCGGGGGAGGCGGGGGCTGATCCCATGACGAACTCCAATGGCCACAGCCGCGCCGGATGGTGGCTGGTGCTCATCCCCGTGGTCCTCGTGCTGTGGACCACCGCCACCGCCTCGGGCCGCACGCTGCGCCGGCAGTTCTTCGCCGCGCTCCGCATCGCGCGTCCCGAGGCGGTGAGCGTGAACGTCCCCGCCTTCTCGGGCCCCACCGGCTCGCGCCGGCTGCAGGACGCAATCGCGAGCATGCTCGCCTCGAAGGTCCGCGTGACGCAGGAGTCGGCCGACACCACGGTGGCCGATTCCGCCGCCGCGGCGAAGTTGGCCGGATTCGCGCCGCGGCTCATCGCCGAGCGCACCGACAAGCCGCGGTTCGCGGTGCAGACGCCGCGCAGCATGACGCTGACCGTGGACCTGGGCCAGCTCCGGACGATCATGTCCGAGGTCGGGCAGTCGAGCGGCGCCGTCCCCGCGTCGGTGGACGGGCAGACGCTCACCATCGAGACGCCGGCCGCCGTGGTGGCGAGCTACGGCCACTGCCCCGTGTTCGAGGGGCAGACGCTCACCAACCAGATCGCGCAGCGCCCGCCGCCGACGGCAGAGAGCGGCGACTGCGTGATCCTCGAGCAGCGCCCCGTGGTCACGGCGCAGGCGCCGGCGGGACTCGACATGGCGCAGCTGACCGGCATCGCGCTGGAGGTGGCGGGGATGAGTCCGATCCAGATGGCCGCCTTCCAGCGGTCCTTTCCGTGGGCCGCCGCACTGGCGCTCACGATGCCGCGGTTCATGCGCTCGTATGACACGGTGTCGGTGAACGGCGCGCCGGGCATGCTGCTCAACACCGCCGGACGCCGCGGGCCCAACTACGAGCTGCTCTGGACCGCCGGCGGTCGCGTGTACCGGCTCACCGGCTATGGCAACTCGGCCGACGCGGTGGGGCTGGCGAAGTCAGTCGGCGCGGCGAGCGCGGGAGGCCGGCGATGACGATCACCAATGGCGGACCCGCCATCGAGACCCGCAACCTGCGCAAGGTGTTCGGCGCGCAGGTGGCGGTGCGCGATCTCTCGCTCACCGTGCCGCGGGGCGAGATCTTCGGATTCCTGGGCCCCAACGGCGCGGGCAAGAGCACGTCGATCAAGATGCTGCTCGGGCTGGTGCGGCCCACGGCGGGAAGCGCGACGGTGCTCGGCGCCCCGCTGGGCGACGTCGAGGTGCGCCGCCGCATCGGATTCCTGCCCGAGGACTTCAGATTCTACGAATGGCTCACGGCCACCGAGCTGGTGCGGTTCCACGGCCGGCTGTCGGGGATGAGCGCCGACCGGCTGCGCACCCGGGTGCCGGAGGTGATCGACATGGTGGGGCTCGCGTCGCACCGCGACCGCAAGCTGCGTGGCTTCTCCAAGGGCATGCTGCAGCGCATCGGGCTGGCCCAGGCCATCGTGCACGAGCCGGACCTGGTGTTCCTGGACGAGCCCACGTCGGGGCTCGATCCGATGGGGCGCCGCATGGTGCGCGACATCCTGCGCGCCGAGCGCGACCGGGGCGCGACGGTGTTCCTCAACTCGCACCTGTTGAGCGAGATCGAGGTGACCTGCGACCGCGTGGCGTTCATCAAGGACGGCGCGATCGTGGCGACCCGCGAGCTGGGCGCTGGATGGGAGGAGGAGGTGCGCGTCGTGGTGCACGCCGAGGGGGTGACGGACGCCGCGATGTCGGGGCTGGCGCGGTGGACGTCGTCGGCCAGGCTGGACGGCTCGGACCTGCGGTTCGGGCTGGCGTCGGAAGAGTCGCTCCCCGAGGTGGTCCGCCATCTGGTGGGCGCGGGAGCGAGCGTATTTCAGGTGCGGCCGGAGCGGCTGTCGCTCGAGGACGTCTTCGTGCAGCTCGTCGGGGAGGATCAGGGACTATGAGCGGCATCTGGATCATGGCCGGCATCACCTGGCGCGAGGCGCTGCGCCGGAAGATTCTGTGGACCGCGCTCGTGGCCGGCGCGCTGCTGCTCGCCGTGTTCGCGGTGGCGATGCACCTGCAGGTGATGGAGTT
>JBJKPA010000030.1:0-4584 GCA_046706905.1 Gemmatimonadaceae bacterium | reverse complement strand
CGCTGGACGCGCGCGGCTGGGCGCCGGGCGACGTCGGGCCGTCAGCCGAGGACGCCGCGCACCGCTACGAGGAGCTGGCCGAGCTGCTGATCGAGGCCGCGCCCCGCGAGCAGCGGGTGCGCCGGCTCAGCGACGCGGTGGCCACGACGTCGCGGCGGCTGCGCACGCTCGAACAACGCGTGGCGCCGTCGCTGCAGACGCAGATCGTGACCGTGCGCCGCGACCTGGACGAGCGCTCGCGCGAGGAGCGGCTCAGGCTGCAGCGTCTGGTAGCTCGGCGTCGCTCCCGGTAACGTCGGCGAGGAGATAGTCGAGCACGTCGCCGGCCGTGTATGCCGTGCGCCCGTCGAGAAACTCCGCCATGCGCAGCAGATCGTCGCCGCTCGTGATGAGCGGCAGCTCGTCGTCGCCGCGCGGACGCACCTGGCCGTGCCCGATGTTCGCGAGCAGCGCGTTGCACAGGCAGCGGCGCCCCTCGGTGTCGGCGGCGGTCCCGCCCTTCGCGACGTACGCGTCCACCGGCTCGGCGGGACAGCGATAGCCGATCCCGCCGCCCTCCTTGCGGTACGCCGTGCGCAGGTAGCCGAGGTCGCACACGCGCGCGCGGTCCGTCGACTGGAACTCCGCGCCGTCCATGCCGACGACCTTGAACGGGTACCCCGTGGGCGACGCCCGCGGATCGGTGCGCACCGTGACCTCGCCGCGCAGCACGCCGGCCAGCAGCGATTCCTTGATGTCGGGCAGCACGCCCGACTCGTCCGCGAACGCGAACAGCGTGCCGACCTGAATGCCGGCCGCGCCGGCGGCCCGCGCCTCGCGCAGTCCCTCGGGCGAACCGGTGCCCCCGGCCAGCCAGAAGGGAAGGCCGAGGTCACGGATCTTGGCCAGGTCCACGACGTCGCGGTCGCCGTACACCGGCTCGCCGGTATCCGAGAGGCGCAGCTCGCCGCGCGGCGGGGCGTTGTGCCCGCCCGCGGTCGGGCCCTCGATCACGAACCCGTCCACGCGTCCGTTGGCCTTGCGGGCCAGGGTCGTGGC
This sequence comes from Gemmatimonadaceae bacterium, assembly GCA_046706905.1. Taxonomy (GTDB): domain Bacteria; phylum Gemmatimonadota; class Gemmatimonadetes; order Gemmatimonadales; family Gemmatimonadaceae; genus JAGWRI01. The sequence goes on along the minus strand of JBJKPA010000030.1, from coordinate 3,546 downwards.
CAGCGACGCGGCCGAGACGATGGGATAGAACGCCGGCCGCTCGAGCGGCGTCGGCATCACCCCGTGCTCCTGCGGATCGAAGCGCAGGAACACCGGCTCCCCGCCGCCCTCGACGTCGAACCGCAGCTCCGCCGGCTGATGGATGGCCAGCGAGTCGAGCACGCCCGGGATCTCGCGCGGGATCCCGGCGCCCATCAGCACGACGTTCACGCCGGCGAGCATCGCGCCATACAGCGTGGCCAGGTTGGGCATCTGCACCTTGGTCAGCAGGTTGATGCCGACGGGGTTGCCGTGTCCCTCCTTCGCGAGCCAGACCTCCGCGAAGCTGGCCAGCATCGTGACCTGCTGCCGCGCCGCGCTCACCACCTGCTTGTACGTGGGCAGCGCCTTGTACGGCTCGCCCGCGGCGCGCCCTTCGGGACGGAAGTAGCGCGCGAGCGCCGACTCGGCGATCGTCGGACAGGGGAAGTGCGCCATCGCCCGCCGGAGGTGGCCGCCGCGATCGCCGTCCTGCAGACGCCGGACGAAGATCGTGTCGATCACGGTCCCCGATACCACGCCGAGCTGTCCGCGCAGCGACACGGCCCGGGCGAGCATCCAATTGGAAACGCCGGCGCCCATGCCACCCTGGATGATCGCGGGAAGGTCGGGCGCGGGCGCAGTCTCGTCGAGTCTCATGAAACTACAAAGTAGGGCACGCGGGGCCCTGCCGCCCGACGAATCTCGCGGTGGCCTCGCGTGTCAGGAATCGCCTGACACGCGTCCGGCGATTTGCTGAATGCGAGCGCGGCCAGGCGGCTCCAAGTTGCCCCGAGCCCAAAAACCGTCCTTCGCCCGCCGGCGCGGCCAGTTCCCCCCCTGCGCCACCGATCGGCGGGCGAAGGCCCGCAGAGCAGTCCACCCCCAAGGCCTTCAACCGGACCCCCACCGATGATGCTCTCCGAAGGCGCGGCCGACGCCCACGCTGGCGCGGCCGCGCGCGCGCCGTCCGTGCCGCGCGGCGGCGCCGTCGCACTCGACTCGTTCTCGTACGACGACGACATCGTCCGCAAGTTCATGCTCGCCACCTTCGTGTGGGGGCTGGTGGGCATGCTCGTCGGCCTGATCGTGGCGTTGCAGATGGTGATGCCGGCGCTCGACTTCGCGCCCTGGTTCAGCTTCGGGCGGCTGCGGCCGGTGCACACCAACGCCGTGATCTTCGCCTTCGCGGGCAACGCGTTCTTCACCGGCGCGTACTACTCGACCCAGCGGCTGTGCAAGGCGCGGATGTTCTCCGATTTCCTGGGGCGGTTCCACTTCTGGGGGTGGCAGGCGATCATCGTGAGCGCCGCGATCACGCTCCCGCTGGGGTTCACGCAGGCCAAGGAATACGCCGAGCTCGAGTGGCCGATCGACATCGCGATCCTGATCGTGTGGACGGTGTTCGCCGTGAACTTCTTCGGCACGCTCAAGAAGCGGCGCGAACGCCATCTCTACGTGGCGATCTGGTTCTACATCGCGAGCATCATCACGGTCGCGATCCTGCACATCTTCAACAACCTCGCGATCCCGGCCGGGCTGCTGAAGAGCTATCCGATCTACGCCGGCGTGCAGGACGCCTTCATGCAGTGGTGGTACGGGCACAACGCGGTGGCGTTCTTCCTCACCACCCCGTTCCTCGGCCTGATGTACTACTTCCTGCCGAAGGCGGCCGACCGGCCGGTCTACTCGTACAAGCTGTCGATCCTCCACTTCTGGTCGCTGGTCTTCATCTACATCTGGGCCGGGCCGCACCACCTGCACTACACGGCGCTCCCGGAATGGGCGTCCACGCTGGGCATGGTGTTCTCGGTGATGCTCTGGATGCCGAGCTGGGGCGGCATGATCAACGGCCTGCTCACGTTGCGCGGGGCATGGAACAAGGTGGCCGAGGATCCGGTCCTCAAGTTCTTCGTGGTGGCCGTGACGGCGTACGGCATGTCCACCTTCGAGGGCCCGATGCTCGCGGTCAAGAGCGTCAACGCGCTGGCCCACTACAGCGATTGGGTCATCGCCCACGTCCACACCGGCACGCTCGGGTGGAACGGGTTCATGACGTTCGGCATGGTCTACTGGCTCATGCCGCGGCTGTTCCAGACCAAGCTGTACAGCAAGAAGCTGGCCGAATGGCACTTCTGGATCGGCAGCCTGGGCATCCTGCTCTACGTCGTCGCGATCTACAGCGCGGGCGTCACCGAGGGGCTGATGTGGCGCGCGTTCGACCACACCGGCCGGCTCGCCTATCCCGACTGGATCGAGACGGTGGTCAAGGTGATTCCGATGTGGTGGATGCGCGCCGTGGGCGGCAGCCTCTACATCGCGGGCGTGCTGATGCTGGGCTGGAACCTGCTGATGACCTGGCGCACGCGTCCCGCCGTGTACGACGTGCCGGTGATCCAGGCGCCGCCGCTGGCCCGGGAGTACCGCGAGGAGCCGCGCGCCGGCGCCCCGGCCGGCGTGTGGGCGCGGTTCACCGATCTGGGGTGGCACCGGATGTGGGAGGGGCGGTGGCTGCTGTTCACGGTGATGGTCATCGTCGCCGTGGTCGTGGCCTCGCTGTTCGAGATCCTGCCCACCTTCCTCATCCGCGAGAACGTGCCGAGCATCGCGTCGGTCAAGCCGTACACGCCGCTCGAGCTGGCCGGCCGCGACATCTACATCCGCGAGGGATGCTTCTATTGTCATTCGCAGATGATCCGCCCCTTCCGCTGGGAGACCGAGCGGTTCGGCGAGTACTCCAAGCCGGGCGAGTTCGTCTACGACCACCCGTTCCTGTGGGGATCGCGCCGCATCGGCCCCGACCTGGCGCGCGAGGGCGGCAAATACCCCGACCTCTGGCACGTGCGCCACATGCAGGACCCGCGCTCGATCACGCCGCGGTCCATCATGCCGCCCTACGCCCAGCTCCTCACGAACGATCTCGACTTCGCCTCCATCCAGCACAAGGTGGACGCGATGGCGATGATCGGCGTGCCGTACGGCCCGGCCGTGCTGGACGGTGAGGCACCGAAGATGGCCGAGGCCCAGGCGGCGCTGATCGCCGACACGATCGCCCAGCAGGGCGGCCCGCCGAACCTCAAGGGCAAGGAGATCGTGGCGCTGATCTCCTACCTCCAGCGGCTCGGGTGGGACGCCACGCACGTCTCGCCGCCCGCCGCCGCACCCGCCGTCGGCGCGGCCGCCGCGCCCAAGCCGGCCGGAGGAAGCACCCCATGAAATCGCTGGCCGACGTGGTGAGTGGCGCCGGCCTGCACATCTACGCCGACATCGCGCTCATCATCTTCTTCGTCGTGTTCCTCGCCATCCTCGCGCGGGTGTTGTTCACCAAACGCTCCCACTGGGAGCACGAGGAGAACCTCCCGCTCGAGGACGACGCGTCGCCTCCGTCCACCTCCAAGGATCGCGAATCCCCCCATGCCGACCAATAAACCCGACCAGGACCGCCTGCTCGAACACAACTACGACGGCATCCAGGAGTACGACAATCCGATGCCGCGGTGGTGGGTCTGGATCTTCTGGGCCACGATC
>JBJKPA010000029.1:0-10154 GCA_046706905.1 Gemmatimonadaceae bacterium | reverse complement strand
CTCGTCTTCCTGCCAGGTGCGGATGTCGGTGCCGAACTTGATGAGTTCGCGCGCCCGTGCCTCCTCGAACGCCGGCGCCACCCAGGCGATCTCCCCCTTCCGCGGAATCACGATCCCGAACGTGCGCTCGCTCAGGCCCCAGCGCACGCCGGTGTAGTAGAAGAGGCTCGTGCCCCCTTCCATGAACACGGCGTCGAGGTGATGGTCGGCCATCAGCCGCCGCGCCTTCTCGATGCGCGTCTCGCGCTCGTCGTTCCCGATCGGTGCCGGGGCGGGCGTCAGCGGATTCAACGCCTGGATGGACGCCGGCACCGGGGGCATCTCCTCCCCGTGTCCCGCTCCGGCGGCCATCGCCGCCGTAGCGCCCGCCGAGGGTTTGCAGCCGATGGCCAGTGCGCCGAGGGCGCCCGCCGAGCTGGCGACGAAATGGCGGCGTTTCATCCGGACTCCTGAGGGGTGGGAAGACGCCAAACAATGCGACGACCGGTCACCCAGCGCCAGTCGCGCTTCGGCGGCAAGCCGGGGGGGCGAACGGAAGCCTGTAACTCGAAACGGCCGCCGACCCGATGGGGCCGACGGCCGTTTCGTGGGACATCGCGCGGCGCTCAGACCGGGAACAGCATCTCGCGGTACTTCGGCAATGGCCACTGCTGGTCGCCCACCGCCAGCTCCAGGGCGTCGCAGGCCTCGCGCAGCGCCTGCATGGCGTTGGCGCAGGTGGTGGTGAGGAACGTCGCCTGCGCCTCGAGCGCGCCGTGCATGCCCTCGGCCTTCTCGATCGCCTTTGCCAGGGCATCGCGGCCCTTCTGCACCGCCGCGAGGCGCTTGGCGATGTCGTTGCCGGCGGCCACGATCGACGGCGCGGCGATTCCGCTCGTCTTGGACTCGGACGCCACACGCGCCAGTGCGCCGACGTGCGAATACCCCGCCGGCAGGACCATCGTGTCCACCAGCTCGCGCATCGTGTGCGCCTCGATGAGGATGTCCTTCACGTAGCGCTCGAGGCGCACGTGGACCCGCGAGTCGAGTTCCTGCTTGGTGAAGATCCCGAGGGTGGTGAGCAGCTTCTGCGACTGGGCCGTCATGAGCTGGGCCAGCGCCTCCGGCGTGCGCCGGATGTTGGGCAGCCCGCGCCGCTCGGCTTCCGTGACCCACTCCTCGGAATAGTTGTTGCCCTCGAAGCGCACGTTCTTGGTGGCGCGGAACACCGGCCGGACGACCTTGAGCACCGCGTCGTCCACCTTCTTCGTCTTCTTGAGTTCGGCCCGCAGGGCCACGGTGAGCTCGCTCAGCGCCTCGGCCACCGCCGCGTTGAGCAGCACGATCGGGAAGGCGATCGAGGCCGACGATCCCACGGCCCGGAATTCGAACTTGTTCCCCGTGAAGGCGAACGGAGACGTCCGGTTGCGGTCGGTGTTGTCGCGCGCGATGTCCGGGAGCTTGGCCACGCCGAGCTTGATCATCGCCTGCTCGGCGCTGCCCACCGTCTTGCCGCTGGCGATGCTCTCGATGACCTGAGTGAGCATCCGCCCCATGAACACGCTGATGATCGCGGGCGGCGCCTCGTTGGCGCCCAGGCGGTGCTCGTTGCCCGACGACGCGATGCCGGCGCGCAGCAGCCCGGCGTGCCGATGCACGCCCTGCAGCACGGCGGCCAGGAAGAGCAGGAACCGCACGTTCTGGTGCGGGGTGTCGCCCGGCTTGAGCAGGTTGAAGCCGTCCAGCTCCGGCCGGTCGGACGTGATGGCCATGGACCAGTTGCAGTGCTTGCCCGATCCATTGATCCCGGCGAACGGCTTCTCGTGGAGCAGGGCCTGCAGCCCGTGGCGCAGCGCCACCTTGCGGAGCGTCGCCATGACGAGCTGGTTGTGGTCCACCGCGATGTCGGTTTCCTCGTAGGTCGGCGCCATCTCGAACTGCGACGGCGCGACCTCGTTGTGTCGCGTGACGATCGGCACACCGAGCTTGTACAGCTCGTGCTCCACCTCGGCGATGCAGGCCTGGATCCGCTCCGGAATGCCGGCGAAGTAGTGATCCTCGAGCTGCTGCCCGCGCGGCGGCGCGGCGCCGAGCAGGGTGCGTCCCGACATCACGAGGTCCGGCCGCAGCGCGAAGAAGCTCCGGTCGATGAGGAAGTACTCCTGCTCGGGTCCGAGCGTCGTGTACACGCGCTGCACCCCACGGTCGCCGAGCAGCGAGAGCAGCTCGATGGCCTTCTCGGAGAGGACGTCGGAGCTGCGGAGCAGCGGCGTCATCTCGTCCAGCGCCTCCCCGTTGTAGCCGATGAAGACCGAGGGAATGCAGAGCGTGCGCACGCCGCCCGACTCGACGATGAACACCGGGCTCGCCGGGTTCCACGCCGTGTAGCCACGCGCCTCCCACGTGGCCCGCAGTCCGCCCGACGGGAAGCTCGACGCATCGGGCTCGCTCTGGATGAGCTGCGCGCCGCTGAACGACTCCATCGGCTGCCGGTCCTCGTCGAACGTCAGGAAGGCGTCGTGCTTCTCGGCGGTGAGGCCGGTCTGCGGCTGGAACCAGTGCGTGAAGTGGGTCACCCCCTGCGAAATCGCCCAGTCCTTGATGACCTGGGCGACCGTGGGGGCGATCTCGAGATCGAGCTTGTTTCCAAGGCGGACGGAGTCAACCAACTTCTCGTATACCGCCTTCGGCAGTTTGTCGCGCATCTGACGCGCGCCGAAGGTGTTGACGCCGAAGTAGGACGACGTCGGAGCCGTATAGGGTTGTTTGGGCAGGAGCGGCGTGCGGCCGACCACGTCGCGGAGCGCCGCGGCGCGGCCTGAGGAGGATGAACTGGGCATTGGCGGGTGGCGGGTCGAGGATGAGGCGAAGCGCGGGGTCGATCGTCCAATCGTGCACGAATTGCAGAAAAACTACACCAAAAGCTCAAATCGAAGCGCGAAATGTAGCAATCTGTGCGCAAAAATTGCAAGACATGCACGACGACCTAGAGATCATCCTTGTACCGGGCCGGTGACCAGGGGGAGGGCGGTCGTTTCCTTGATGGTCCGGAGGGCGATGATGGTTCTGGTCTGGCCTATGCCTCCCGCCCCCTTGATCTCCTCCCCGATCAGCCGCTCGAGGTCCGAGGTCCCGCGGCAGCGGATCTTCAGGAGAAAGTCGAAGTCGCCTGAAACGTGATGGCATTCCTGCACTTCCGAGAGCGACGCGATCCGGTCCAGAAACTGTTCCCGGCTGCGCGGGCGCTCCAGCGCCACCCCGACGAACGCCAGCGTGTGGATCCCCACCAGGTCCGGATCCACCACGGCAGCGTAGCCCTGGACCACTCCGTGCTGCTCCAGCCGCCGGACGCGGTCGGCGGCCGCCTGGGCGGTAATCCCGAGCAACTCCCCGAGCTTCTTCCAGCTGTCCCTGCCGAATTGCTGGAGCCTGGAGAGCGCTTTGAAATCGAGTGCATCTACCGTCAGATTCTGCATCTTACATATTAAGATCGTCTAGTTGACCGTGAAATACAAGCAAACTAATCGATATCGACGTGAATATGTGTCAGGTATGAGGCGCTGGCCTCCCGACTACCGGCGCTATTCCAGGCGACCGAGGCGGCGCAGTTTTGGCACCACCCACGCCACGATCCCGACCACCGAAAGCGAGGCCACGCCCCCCGCGATCACCGCCGGCACGGTGCCCAGCAGCTTGGCGGTCACCCCCGATTCGAACGCGCCAAGCTCGTTCGAAGACCCGACGAAGAACGCGTTCACGGCGGACACGCGCCCCAGCATCTCGGGCGGTGACATGATCTGAATGAGCGTCGCGCGCACCACCACGCTGACGTTGTCGGCCATTCCGCTCACGCCGAGCAAAACGAAGGACAGCACGACGCTGCGCGAGAGTCCGAAGCCGATGATCGCCACGGCGAAGGTGCCGACCGCGATCAGCATGGCGCGGCCGGCGCGCTCCAGCGGCCTCCGGTGCGCCAGATACAGGGACATCAGCACCGCGCCCACGGCCGGGGCGGCGCGCAGAATGCCCAGCCCCTCCGGTCCGACGTGCAGGATGTCCGACGCGAACACCGGCAGGAGCGCCTCGGCGCCGCCCAGCAGCACGGAGAACAGGTCGAGGGTGAGCGCCCCGAACACCACGGGCTGGTGGATCACCCATCGAATCCCGGTGCGGAGACTCTGGCCCAGCGGCTCGTGCTCCCGCACGGTCACGGTCGGGACGTAGCGGATCGCGGCGAACGCCGCTGTGGCGACGACCATGAACGCCGCGTCGGTCACATACGCCGTGGTCGCGCTGGAGAATCCGTACATCAGGCCGCCGACCGCCGGCCCGAGCACCGACGCCGTCTGCCAGGCCGAGCTGCGCCAGGCGGATGCGTTGGCATAGGCGGATCGCGGCACGATCTCGGCGAGCAGGGCCGCACGGGCCGGATTATAGAATGCGCGCGCAATGCCGCTCACGAAGATCACGGCGAAGAAGGGCCAGACGCCGGGCAGGGCGAGGATCCCCGGGGTCTCGCTGAACACCACGAAGCTCACCGAACAGGCCAGCATCACGGCGAGCGCGGCGAGGGTGATGAACCGGCGGTTGTGGCGGTCGGCCGTGTGCCCCGCGGGCAGCGACACGCTGAGGAACGGGAACGCTTCGGCCAATCCGATGAGACCCAACGAAAGGGGGTCGTGCGTGATGGCGTAGATCTGCCAGCCCACGACGATCCCCTGGATCTGCGTGGCCATCGTGATCGTGAACGTGCTCACGATGAACCAGCGGAAGTTGACGTACCGGAGCGACGCGTAGGCGTCGTGGCGCACCGGCGGGGACGGTGGGTCGGGAAGGGGCGCTGGGTGTGCGTCGGGCATGCGGGAGCCGGAGATTAACGCTTCGCGGGCGCGGGGGACAGCATCGCGATCGGGGGCGCGCCAGCTTGAGAGCCTCCGGGGAGCGGACTAAGTTCCCTGAGCCTCGGCGCGGTAGCCAAGTGGTAAGGCGGCGGTCTGCAAAACCGCTATACGCGGGTTCGATTCCCGCCCGCGCCTCTTCGCCCTACCTTGCCCGCGATGCCGTCCCCAATCATGCCGAACGAGTCCGGCCCCGCGCGCTCGCGGCCACGCTGGCGAGCCGCGCGAATCGGCGCGGCCGCGGTGTTCGTCGCGGTGGCCGCCGGGCTCGCCTTCGTCTATCTCGGCGTGTACGACGTGGGCGCCGACTCCCCGCATACGCCGCTCGTGCAGTGGCTGCTGAAAACGACCCGCGATCGCTCGATCGCGGTCCGGGCCCGAAACATCCCGGTGCCGGACGACCTGGAGGAATCGCTCCGCATTGCCACTGGCGCGGGGCTCTACGACGCCATGTGCAGCGACTGCCATCTGGCGCCCGGCATGGACAAGACCGAAATCAGCCAGGGGCTCTATCCGCCGCCGCCGGATCTGGCCCGTCCGAATCACCGGACGCCGCAATGGGACTTCTGGGTGATCAAACACGGCATCAAGCTGACCGGAATGGCGGCGTGGGGAACGACGCACAGCGACTCGCTGGTCTGGGACATGGTCGCGTTCATCCAGCGGCTGCCGGCGCTGTCGCCCGCCCAGTACCGCGCGCTCGTGCGGAGCGTACCCGACGGTCACGACGAGATGATGAAACGAGACTCGGCCATGGGTTCCGGCCGGTAGCACGGCCCCGCAACTCCCGCGCGATCGCGGCCGGAGCCTTCGAACCGCGTTTCGCGCCGGTCTCAGTCGATTTCCCGTCACACGGAGTCGGCGTCGGGACGCACGCACTTGGCGTCGCGCGCGGCGAAGTGCCCGGAATGCCGGTATGAGCTCCCGAAAATTCGTTCGGGGTTCCCGTTCTGTTCAATGAAGTCGACCGCGCCCGGTCACGAGTCGGCGATGCGATGATCGGAAGGCGTGCCGATCGGTTCGGGATCGGCGTCGGGCGGCGCGCAGTGACCGGTATGCCTGTCCGAGTCGCCTTCGGGACGCTCGGAGGCGGCGGCGATCGCGGCGAAGTGCTCGGCGGCCGGTTCGGCCCTGGCGAACCGTCGCTCCGGGTCGCCGTACCGAGTGATCGAGCTCGCGTCACGACGCTCCGCCTGAACGGCGACCCGGTTCTGGTCGGCTTCGCGTCGTTCGGAGTGGCCGGAGCGTCGTTCGGGCGCCGTGTCGGGTCGCATGGTGCAGCCGGTGTGCCGCGCGGAGTCCGCGGCGCGCCGCCTGGTCCGAGCGGCGCGCCGTTTCGAGTCCCCGTCGAGTCGGACGGTTCGATCGTCGCGCGGCTCGCGCTCGTCGTCTCGTCGAAGGCGCTCGTCGGAGGGACGCAGGGTGGAGGCGTCATACGAAAGGGCGGAGGCAGCCCGTCCAATGGCGGATTCCCTGCGCCGGCGGGTGGACGTTCTCGGCCTCCGGGCGTAGCTTCGCGCGTCATCCCAGCGGAGTGTCCATGTCCGAGTCCCCGAGCGCAGCCGCCAGTCCCCGTCGCGAATTCCTCGGCCAACTGGCGACGGCCGCCGCCGCGCTGGCGGCCACCGCCTGCGTGAGCGGTGCCGGCACGGCAGCCGCCGCGACGCAGGCGCCGGCTCCGGCGTCGGACCTTCCGCAGCTGCCGCCGATGCCCCCGCTCCCCAAGCTCGAGTTCGACGACGCCTGGACCAACCGGCTTACCGGCAAATACCGCGCGGTGTTCGACTCGCCGGACATCGAGGACGGGACCGCGGTGTTCAACGCGTACTCGTACATGAAGGGGTTCGAGGACATGTACAAGATCGGCGACGCCGACGTGAACGCCGTGATCGTCATCCGGCACAAGGCGATCCCCATGATCCTCGACGACGAGCTGTGGGCGCGTTACAGGCTGGGTGAGTGGGCCAAGGTCAAGGACCCGACCACGAACCGGTGGGCGCTGCGCAATCCGTTCTGGGCGCCGGACCCCAAGGACAAGTCGAGTGCCGACTATGCGCTCCAGACGCTCGTGAAACGCGGCGTCGTGCTGCTGGGCTGCGCGCTGGCCACCCGCGGCATGGCGGGAATTCTGGCATCGAAAAGCAAGGACAACCCGGACGCGATGTTCGACGAGCTGCGCCGGCACCTCCTGCCCACGGTCACGTTGCAGCCCTCCGGGATCTTCGCGGTGATGCGGGCGCAGGTGGCGGGCTGCCACTACATGCGCTCGACCTGAGCCCCTACCGCCAGCGGCCGACGTTCCAGGTGAGCCCGGCGTAGAGCGCCGGGGGCTGCGCGCCGCGCACGTCGGCGATGAACCCGGCGTCGGCCACGAACCAGGGATGCACCGTGTACGTGGGACCGAACAGAAATCCCACCGACGGCCCGTCGCCGAACCCGGGGTACCCGTAGATCTCGGCGGCGATCTGCCACGGACCGTCCACATCGGTGCCCGTGGACACCGTCCAGAGCATCGCGTTGCCGGCGTTCCCGCCGGAGCTGCGCCGTGTGTACCCCACATTGATGTCGAGTTCGGTGGGGCCGATGGCGTGACTGGAAATGAGCAGCAACGTGCCGTCGGTGGTGCCCGTGCCGGTGCCGCGCGCCTCGGACCCCGTGGGCAGCTTGAGCGACGGCTGCACGGCGAAGTCGCCGAGCACGGGGGCGTGGTCGAGCAGGCGCCACTTCACACCGACGCCGTCGTCACCGGTCCCGAGTGCACCGCCCGACGCGGGGCGAACCGTGGTCAGCGAGACATCGAATTGGACGCGCGGCGCGATCCCGAACTTGAGCAACGTGGGCGTCGAGTAGGCCGACGGGCCGGCAGCTACGCGGTCACGCTCGACACCCCATTCGATCTCGAACCACCCGGGCGCCACCGTGTACGCGTGGGTGGCGACGGTCGGGCGTTCGGGCTGCGCGGCGTGCGGGTTCTCGCCGGATTGCGCCGCGGCGGTCCCGCCCGCCAGCAGCAGGCAACCGCCGGCGGCCGCCAGCCAGGGCGCGCGGCTCAGCCGGACTCCGCCTGTGCGGCGCGCGCCATCTCGATCACCAGCGCGAACAGCCGGCGCATGTCCGCGTCGGAGACCCCGTCGGCGCGCGCCAACTCGCCCACCCGCTGCAGCACCGCCTGCTCCCGGTCGGGGTCGACCGCCGGGAGGGCGGCGGCTCGCTTGATCACGCCCGTATCGCGGGCAAGCTGCACGCGACGCGCCACGAGCCGCACGATGAGCTCGTCGATCTGCTCGATCTGCGCGCGCAGCCTGCCCAGCGCCTCGTTGAGCGCGGCCTCGTCGGGAGAGTCGGTGCCGGCGCGGGAGTCGTTCACTTCGCGAAGAGGTCCTTCGGGATCAGCACGTGGACGCCGAGGGTGCCGTCCACCAGCTCGGTGATGTCCACGTCGCAGGCTGTGCTGACCAGCATGTACGCGTCGTCGCGGCTGAGTCCCTTTTCGGTGACGAGGAAATCGATCGCCTGGCGGATCGCGTTCTTGGTGGCCACGACGAGGTTGCTGTCGATGCCCATCGCGATGTAGTCGGTGGGCGTCTCGGCGCGCGGCCACTGCAGATGCATGTCCTTGCGCACGATCAGCTGGAAGCGGCCGCGCAACGACGTTTCGAGCGCGGTGATGTCCACCTCGCCGTTCCCCTGGCCGGCGTGTCCGTCGCCGATCTCGAGCAGCGCGCCCTTGGTCCACACCGGGATGTAGAGCGTGGTGCCGGCCACCAGGTCCTTGTCGTCGAGGTTGCCGGCGAAGATCCCGGGCGGCGCGCTGCTCACGCGGCCCATCGCGGCGGGCGGTGCGTCGCCGATGCTGCCGAAGAACGGGTGCAGGGGGATGTTCACGCCCGGCGCGAAGCGCGCGACCTTGCGCACCGTGTCGAGCGGAATGATCCGCATGCGCGAATAGTGGAAATCCTCGGGGAGGTAGCCGCTGCGCGGTCCGAACGCGTTGTAGGCGTAGGGAATCGAGTAGTCGATCTTCTCGATGCGCACTTCGAGCACGTCGCCGGAGTCGGCGCCCTCGACGTAGATCGGTCCGGTGAGAATGTGTCCGCCCGGGCCGTGGTCCTTGACCGAATCCACGATGTCGCGCAGCGACTGCTGCACGTCGGCGGGCGCGACGCCGGCGGCTTCGAGCCGTTTGGGGACCGAGGTGATCAACGTGCCGACCTCCACCTCGTCGCCGGATTTCACGTGCAGGACGGGTTTCGCGCCGGCCCAGTAGTAGCCCCAGGCCACGGTGGCGGGCGTCGGGAGGAGCGTGTAGAGATGTCCCGGCGGCGGAGTCGGCGCGGGGTGTTGGGCGGCCACCGGGAACGCGGTGACGGCGAGCAGCAGCGAGACGGCGAGGCGGAGCTTCACGCGATCTTCCTCCGGAGAATGGTGGCCCCCGGGCGGGGCGCGGCTCTATCTTGCACCATCCTTCCACCGTGAGCCAGGGGAATGGCGAAGGCGTCGCCATGGGTGAAACTCGCGAACTACAGCTCGGCCCTCGAAGCCGACGTGGTCGTGTCGCGCCTCGAGGCCGCCGAGATCCCGGCGGTATCGCGGGGCAACGACATCGTGGGGATCTTCGGGCCGGGATTCCAGGGGGCGACCGCCAAGGGGGTGGACGTGCTCGTGCCCTCGGCGGCGCTGGAGGACGCGCGGGCCCTGCTCGAGCTGGACGAGGAATAGCCGGAGCGTTTCGAAAAGAAACACGCCGGACGCGGGTGCGCCCGGCGTGTTCGCGTTTTTGGGGAGCCGCCGGCGGCTACGGGGGCAGCAGCGCGTGGTTGGGCTCGTTCATTCCCCGGTGGCAGGTCACGCACTCGATGTGCGGCCAGAAGCCGCGGCGGTTCTTGAGCTGCGGCAGGTAGGCCGGGGAGTTGTTGATGGAATCCTCCATCGCGATCATGATGCGCGTGGTGGCCTTCTCCTTGCGCTCGTCGCTGTCCCAGTGTTTGACGTCGTGGCAGAAGTTGCAGCTCCGGCCGATCGCCTTGCCGTAGTCGTTGTTCATCGTCTTCACGAACTCGCCGGCCGGCATCTCCTTGAGGAGCTTGACGTTCTTGAACACTCGGCCGGCGGGCTCGTTTTCGCGGCCGGCAATGGACTTGAGCACCTCGTTCATCAGGCGCTCGCGATCGGCCGTGAGCGAGTCGCGCCGGGCCGCCCGTTGCTCGGGCGTCAGCGGCACGCGCCGACGGAACCCCGGCGGCATCTCGCCGCGGCCCCGGGGCGGTCCTTCTTCGC
>JBJKPA010000028.1:0-3976 GCA_046706905.1 Gemmatimonadaceae bacterium | reverse complement strand
GTGCAGCACATGCCGGCCGGATTCACGCGGAGCCTGGCCCGGCGGCTCGATCACATGGGCCCGCTCCCCGTGCACGAGGCGGAGGACGGCGAGCCGGTGGAGGCGGGCAAGGTCTACCTCGCGCCGGGCGGTCGCCACATGCGGGTGTCCGGCGGCGACGATCCCGTGATCCAGCTCGACGACACCCCGGCGCTCTGGGGGGTGCGCCCGTCGGCCGACCCGCTGTTCGCGTCGGTGGCCCGGGCGTTCGGCCCCCACGCGGTGGGGGTCGTGCTCACCGGCATGGGGCGCGACGGCGCCGACGGGCTCCGGGCCATCCGTGCCGCCGGCGGCCGCTCGGTGGTGCAGGACCGCGAGACGTCCACCATCTACGGCATGCCCCAGGCGGCGCTGCAGCTCGCCGGCGCCGACCGCGTGGCCGCGCTCGGCGCGGTGGCGCCGGCCATCGTCGAGTACCTCGGCGCGATGAGCGAACACGTATGATGGCCGAGCACTGGGGCCTGCGGCGCAAGCCGTTCGCGAACACGCCGGATCCGGCGTTCGTGTACCACTCCCCGGTGTTCGACGAGGGCTTTGCCCGGCTGCTCTACGACGTGACCGACCTCCGGGGCGGGTTGTCGCTGGTCACCGGCGAGATCGGTTGCGGCAAGACCATGCTGGTCGAAGCGCTCCGCGAGCGGCTGGCCGGGACCGTGTTCGAGCCCTGGGTGATCCCGTACCCCCGGCTCACCGGGGCCCAGCTCCTCCAGTACCTGGCCGACGCCGCCGCGCTCCCCAGGCCCCCGCGGGCCAAGCCGAAGCTGGTCAACGCGCTCCGCCGGCGGCTCGCCGAGCTGCACGCCGAGGGGCGGCGCCCGGTGGTGGTCGTGGACGAGGCCCAGCTCGCCAGCCCCAGTCTGCTCGAGGAGTTGCGCCTCCTCACGAACTTCGAGGACCGGACCGAGAAGCACCTGCAGGTGGTGCTGCTCGGGCAGCCCGAGTTGCGCGAGCGCATCGTGAGGCGTCCCCAGATTGATCAGCGCGTGAGCCTGCGCTTCCATCTCGATCCGCTCGACGCCGACGACGTGCGGGAATACGTGCTGCATCGTTTGCGCGTCGCCGGAGCGACCCATGAGATCTTCACCGAGGCGGCGATGACCGCCCTGTCCGACCGCAGCGGCGGCGTGCCGCGCATCGTCAACAACCTCGCCATGCAGGCCCTGTTCGTGGGCGCCATGCGCGGGCTCCCGCGCGTGGACGAGACCCTGGTCCACGACGTGGCGGACGACCGCCAATGACCCGCAAGCGACGCATCAGCTACCGCGACTGGCTCAACCGCGAGCCGGCCGGGACGCCCGAAGAGGCGCCGCGCGCGATCGCGCCCGACGCGCCGCCCCCCGCCGACCCCGTCGCCCCCCCGGTCGAGGAGGCCGCGGCCCGGCCCCCCGTGGAGGCCCCACCGCCCGCTGCCGCCGCGCCGATCCGGGAACCCGGGCCGGTGGCGGAGGTCGCGCCCGAGTCCGAGCCCGTGGCCGAGCCGGTCGCGGCGCTCGACGTCGAGATCGAGGTCGAGGTCGAGGCCGAAATCGAGGCGGAGGCCGAAGCCGCGGAGTCCGGGGACGAACCGGAAGCGGCGGCGGAGCCGCTCTCGCCGTTCGCCGCCCCGACGTCCTACGAGGAAGCCGAGGCCGCACACCTCGTGTTCCGCGTGGGCCGCGAGCTGTTCGCCCTCCCGCTCAATGCGGTGGAGGAGGCGATCGACGTGGATCGCGTGCAGCGCGTTCCGGAGATGAGCGCCGCGATGCTGGGCGTGCTGTCGGTGCGCGGGGCGCTGGTCCCGGTCTACGCCGGGGGGGCGGTGCTCGGCACCCCCGCCGGGGCGCAGAAGGCGGCGCTGGTGTTCACCACCGAGCGGGGGCGGCTCGCCCTCGCCGTGGACGACGTGGACGACGTGCTGTCGCTCCCCGCCGAGCGGCTCGCCCGCGCCCCCGTGGACTTCGCCGACGCCCTCCTGGTTGGCGTGGCCCGCCGCGGCAACGATCTTATCGGGGTGCTCGACGCCACCGCCCTCATCGCCGCCTGCCGTGCCGACGCGGCGCTGGAGACCGCATGAACAACGTTCGCACCTCCAAGATCGTCTCGTTCCGCCTGGGCAGCGACTACTTCGCCGCCGACATCTTCGTCGTGGAGCGCGTGCTCCGCTACCAGCCGCCGGTCGTCGTGCCCAACGTCCCGGAATGGATCGAGGGCGTGATCGAGTACCAGGGGCGGGTGGTGCCGGTGATCAACCTGCGCCGCCGGTTCCAGATGGCTCCCGCCGCCGCGACCCCCGATACGCGAATCCTGATTCTCAAGGCCGACACCGAGTGGGTGGGGGCGGTGGTGGACGCGGTGCTGGAGGTGACGGCGTTCGACGAGGCGATGCTCTCGCCGCCGCCCAAGCTGTTCCGGGGGCTGGCCGGCGAGTACCTGCGGGGGATCGTCCGGATGGGCGATCGGCTGCTCATCTTCCTCGAGGTCGGGCGGCTGCTGTCGTCCGACGAGCGGCTGACGCTGGAGCGCGTGACGGAGGAGGCGCTCCCGCATGGCTGAGTCCCCGCTCGCCGAGCGCCGCGCGCACTACGCGGCGCTCGAGGCGCGGCTCGACGCCCCCACGGCGGCCGCCGAGCGCGAGGCGCTCAAGGGCGAGATCATCGGGTTCTTCAAGCAGGTCGAGCAGGAGGCGGCCGACCTGACGCAGCTCAAGGACGACATCAAGAAGCTGGTGGACAAGTGGAAGGCGCTGGGGGCGCAGTCGCTGACCCCCGAGTTCAACGCCGCGCGCCCGGTGGTGCACGCCGACCACATCGGCGCGTCCACGTTCATCGAGAAGGGGTGGAGCCGCCTGTCGCTCGGCGACTACGAGGGCGCCGAAACGGCGCTGCGCCGGGCGATCGAGCTGTCGCCCAACGATCCGCAGTCCGAGGCGCTGCTCGGCTGGGCGCTGATGCTGCAGGAGAAATACGACGACGCGCTGCTCACCTTTCAGAAGGTGCTGATGCGCGAGCCGACCAACGCGCTGGCCCGGATCAACGTCGGCTACATCTGTCTCAAGAAGGGCATCTTCGGCGAGGCCATCGAGCACCTGTCCAAGGCGATCCGGCTGGACAACGACAAGAAGGCCACGCTGTACGCGCACTTCTACCTCGGGCTGGTGTATCTCGAGCGGGACATGTTCGAGGACGCCCAGACGTTCTTCGAGAAGACGATCGCCCTCGGTCCCAACCTCATCGAGGCCTACTACGAGCTGGGCCGCTCGTTCTGGTTCAACGGCCAGCGGGACGAGGCCCTGCAGGCATGGCGCGACGGATTCGCCCAGAACAAGTTCAATCCATGGGGAAAGAAGTGCGCCGAGGTGCTGAAGGTCGTCGAGGAAGGCGGGGAACCCTAGCGGCGCTGCTCGCGATCCTCCTGGCGGTCCCCGGCGCGGCGCACGCGCAGGCCGCCGCGCCCGTGCGGCTCGACCGCGGGCGGTTCACCGTGGTCGCCTACGATCAGGACGCCACGCTCGCCCGGTCCATCCTCCAGGTCGCGCTGGCGCACGACACCTTTCCCGGCCTGCCGCGCCCGCGGGAACACGTGCTCATCGCCATCGCGCCGGACATGGCGCGGTTCCGGGAGTGGGCCGGACCGGGCGCGCCGGAGTGGGGCGCGGCGCTGGCCTTTCCCGACCTGCGGCGCATCATCATCCAGGGGAGCGCCGCGGCCGCCTCGGCCGGGAACCCGCTCGAGGTCATCCGCCACGAGCTGGCCCACCTGGCGTTGCACGAGTACATGGGCGACGACGTGCCGCGCTGGTTCGACGAGGGGTACGCGAGCTGGGTCGCGCACGAGTTCACGCGCGGCGACGCCTTCGCCGCCAACCTGGCGCTCGCCCTGCAGGGCGTGCCGACGCTGGACGAGCTGAACTCGTACTTCGAGGGCGGCTCGTCCACGGCGCAGGCGGGGTATGCGTTGG
>JBJKPA010000027.1:0-3036 GCA_046706905.1 Gemmatimonadaceae bacterium | reverse complement strand
TTCGATCTCATGGTGCTGGCGCTGGCCCTGATCGCCGCCCGACTGCTCTGGCGCGCACGCACGGCGCAGCTGCATCGGCGGCAGGACGAGCTGAGCGCCATGGTGGATGCGCGCACGGCCGAGCTGGGGCACACGCTGGCCGTCGTCGAAGCGCAGGCCGATCAGCTCCGCACGCTCGACGAGGCGAAGTCGCGCTTCTTCGCCAACGTGAGCCACGAGTTCCGCACGCCGCTGTCGCTCATCCTGGGCCCGGTGGAGGACGTGCGCGAGGGGCGCGCCGGTCCGGTGTCGGATTCGGCCCGGCGGCGGCTGGGCACCGTCATCGCCAACGGACAGCGGCTGGTGAAGCTCGTCGAGCAGCTGCTCGACGTGGCCCGGCTCGAGTCGGGGTCCCTGCCCCTCCATCTGGAGGTGCGCGACCTCGTGGGGTTGCTCCGCCGGGTGAGCGAGTCGTTCTCGTCGCTGGCCGAGCGCAACGGGATCGACTTCCGCGTGTCGTGTCCCGTGGGCGGCATCCGCGCGCGGTACGACGCCGACCATATGGAAAAGGTGATCGGCAACCTGCTCGGCAACGCGCTCAAGTTCACGCCGTCGGGCGGGCGGGTCGAGCTGCGCGCGCGCGTGGAGGGCACGGGCGCGAACGCCGTGGCGGTGGTGGAGGTGGAGGACAACGGCCCCGGCATCCCCGCCGAGCATCAGCCGCGGGTGTTCGACCGGTTCTACCAGGTGGACGACTCGCCGCGGCGGGCGCACGAGGGCGCCGGAATCGGGCTCTCGCTGGCTCGCGAGGTGGTGGAGCTGCATGGCGGGACGCTCACGCTACGGAGCGTGGAGGGCAGCGGCAGCACGTTCATCGTGCGGCTGCCCGTCGCCACGGGGGACGTGCAACCGCTGGCGGAACCCGTGGCCCCGCGCGCCGTGACGGCCGAGGTCCCGGTGCCGGCTGCGCCCGGCCCGGCGCCCGAACCCGCCACCTCCGGCGACGACGTCACCACCGTGCTCGTCGCCGAGGACAACGCCGAGCTGCTGGCGTATCTGCGCGAACATCTCGCCGATCGGTACCGGGTGCTCGAGGCGGCGAACGGCGCGCGTGCGCTGGAGCTGGCGCGCGAGCACGTGCCCGATCTGATCGTGAGCGACGTGATGATGCCGGAGCTGGACGGACAGTCGCTGTGCGAGGCGATCAAGGGCGACCCCGAGACGGACTTCATTCCCGTCATCCTCCTCACGGCCAAGGCGTCGCGCGAGAGCCGGCTGGCGGGTCTCGCCGGCGGCGCCGACGACTATCTCGCCAAGCCGGTGGACATGGGCGAGCTGCTCGTACGCTCGGCCAACCTCATCGCGTCGCGCCGTCGCCTCCGGGAGCGCTGGCACGCGGACAGCCGCGAGCTGCCCGCCCTCCCGATGACCTTCCAGGCGCTGCCTACCGACGCCGGCTCGGCGGCGTTTCTCGAGCGCGTATATGCGGCGATGGCCGAGCACGTGGGCGACGAGCAGTTCCAGGTGGACGCGCTGGCGGCGGCCGTCAACACCAGCCGGTCGACGCTGTACCGCAGGGTCGAAGCGCTCCTGGGTCACCCACCGATGGACGTGCTCTGGAACTACCGGCTGGATCAGGCGGCGCAGTGGCTCGCCGAGACCGACGCCAACGTGAGCGAGATCGCCTACGGCGTGGGGTTCAAGAGCGTGCCGCACTTCTGCGCTCGCTTCCGGGAGCGGTTCGGCGAGAGCCCGACGGCGTACCGGCGCGCGCACGGGCGGTAGCGGTCGGCGAGCGGCGCGGTCCGCGAACCGTCCGGGCGCCGCCCGGCGAGTCGCCCGCGCATGCTTTCGCCGGGGCGGACCGCGAGTCAAATTCCCATCCCTGGTGCGCTGGATTCGTGCGCGTGTCATATTTCGGGAACCCCCCTGATCCTGTCCGGCGGTGTTACGAGAATGCGATCCTGGGGGAGCGAACGATGAGGCATGCCGTTTGGTATCGATGGGGATGCAGTGTGGCGTTGGCGCTGGCGATGACGGCCGGGCCGGCCGCGGCGCAGACGATCCCGGCCCGAATGCTCACGGGCCTGGTGTGGCGCAACATCGGTCCGCTGCGCGGTGGCCGCGCGGCCGCGGTGACCGGCGCCGTCGGGCCGGGCGAGACCGGGATCTTTTACGCCGGCTCGCCGCAGGGGGGCGTGTGGAAGACCGACAACGCCGGCATCACCTGGCACCAGATCTTCGACGGGATCACGAGCGTGTCGTCCATCGGGGCGATCGAGGTGGCGCCGTCGAATCCGAACGTCATCTACGTCGGCACCGGTGACTTCCTCGTCAACGCGGGCGACGGGGTCTACAAGTCGACGGACGCGGGCAAGACCTGGGAGCACATGGGGCTGGACTCCACGAGCCAGATCCCGTCGGTGATCGTCGACCCGACCAACCCGGACCTCGTGCTCGTGGCCGCGCAGGGCGACATGTTCAGGAAGGGCGGCGAGCGCGGCGTGTACCGCAGCACCGACGGCGGCAGGACGTGGACCCGCACGCTGTTCGTCAACGACTCGACCGGCATCTCGCGGCTCGCGCGCGCGTACGACGAACCGAACGTGGTCTTCGCCACGACCGACAGCCATTTCTCCCGGCCGGGCGCCCGGCGGTCGTTCCGCGGGGGTGGCGCGAGGGGTCCGACGGACACGAAGCTGTACAAGTCGACGGACGGGGGCGTGACGTGGCACGACGTCACGGGCGGCGGGCTGCCGTACCTGTTCGGGCGTACGGACGTGGCGGTGGCGATGCACACCAACGCGCAGCGCGTGTTCCTGATCACGAACACGGGGCTGTACCGCTCGGACGACGGCGGCACGACGTGGCGCCAGATGGACTCGACGGACGTGCGCATCCGCAACGGCCAGGGCGGCTACAACTGCGGCGTGTACGTGAACTCGGCCAACCCGGACATCGTGTACACGCTCAACACGTCGAGCTACGTGTCGACGAACGGGGGCGAGACGTTCACGGGGTGGCGGGGCGCGCCGGGCGGTGACGACCCGCAGCAGC
>JBJKPA010000026.1:0-4707 GCA_046706905.1 Gemmatimonadaceae bacterium | reverse complement strand
CCGCCGGCTCGCGACACGCGCAGCGTCAGCTCGTGGCGCGGGATCGCCAGCCCGGGTTGCACTTCGAGATCAGCGCGCGCCGTCACGCTCGCCGTCCTGCACGCGGTGCACCCGCACCGCCGCCACGCGGCGGCCGTCCATCGCCACGACCTCCAGCTCTCCGCCGGGGTAGGGGGCGCGGTCGCCGATCCGCGGCAGGCGCCCGAGCCGGGCGAAGGCGTAGCCCCCGATCGTGCGCCAGTCGCCGTCGGGGATCGGCAGCAGGTACTCGCGGCGCACGTCGCGCAGCGAGAGCGATCCGGCCAGCTCCAGTACGCCGTCGGTCTCGATCGCCGTGCGCGTCGCGACGTCGTACTCGTCGTTGATGTCGCCGATCACCTGCTCGACCAGGTCCTCGAGCGTCACGATCCCCGCCGTGCCGCCGAACTCGTCGAGCACCACTGCGATGTGCGCCCGCGTCTTGCGCAGATCGTCGAGCACCCGCTGCGCCGGGCGCGTGTCGGGCACGAACACCGGCTCGCGCAGGTACCGGGCCAGCGAGAACGTCGTCCCGGCCTCGTGCAGCCAGAGGTCCTTGGCCAGGAACACGCCCACGATGTCGTCCAGCGACGCCGCATAGACCGGGTAGCGCGAGTACCGCTCGCGCCGCAGCACGTCGTGCACCTCCTGCTCGCTCGCGACGAGCGGGAGCGCCACGACGTTGGTCCGCGGTCGCATCACGTCCCGCACCCGCTTGGCGTTGAACTGCAGCACCCCGGCCAGCATCCGGGACCCCGTGTCCCCCACGCCGTTGGCCGCCCCGGCCCCCACCAGCCTCTCGATCGCCTCCCGGTCCGGGGCGCCGTCCGGCGGGGGGTCGTCGGGCACCGGGATGCCGAATAACTCCAAGGCTCGCTTGCGGATACGCCCAATCAAGCCGGGCGATCTTCGAGGGGTCATCTGGGGTGGTTCGTGGGGTGGGCCGAGCCGGCGCGGTTCAGAAACGTGTGGATGTGCCGATCGTCAAAAGGTATAGCATTCTGCCAGAAATCGCCCACTATCTAGATTCTCGCACTTTGCAATAACTCTTACGAACGTGCGCTTTCAAACCCCGATCGGGACGCCCACTTCGTTCCAGACCCTGCCCGAACCCCGCCAGATCCTCCGGTGGGTGTACATGGGCCGGCTGTCGCTCGCCAGCGCGATCTTCATCGCCGGGGTGGTGAACTGGGCCAAGCAGGAGACCGATGCCACCAAGCTCACCGTCGTCACCATCGCGTTCGCGCTGACGACCGTGCTCACGGTGGTGTCGTTCGCGTACAGCGAAATATACCGCAAGCCGCTCACCAAGACCTTCCTCTACCTGCAGAGCATTCTCGACCTGCTGCTCGTCACCGTCGTCGTGCACGTCACGCCGGGCGGGGCCGACAGCGGCTCGGTCTCGCAGTTCTCCGCGCTCTACGTGCTGGTCATCGCCAGTGCCACGCTCATGCTTCCCATCGGCGGCGGGCTGCTCGTCGCGGCGCTCGGCATCGTGCTGTTCTTCGCCGACACGGTGTTCGGCGTGAACGCGGAGATGCACAGCGGAATCGTCTGGGCGCAGCTCGGCGTGTTCGCCGCCGTGTCGCTGGGGCTGGCGATCCTCGCGTCCCAGCTCCAGAAGGCGGGCGAGGGCAAGGAGGTTCTGGTCGCCGCCCTCAAGCACGCCCGGCTGGAGGCCGACGACATCCTGCGCAACATCCAGAGCGGCGTCGTGACGATCGACGGCGAGGGGCGGCTGCTCTACGCCAATCCCAAGGCGCAGGCGCTGCTCGGCCTGAACCTCGAACCCTGGATGGGCGAGCCCGTGCTGGAGGAGATCCGCGCCGTGGCGGCGGAATTGGCCGCCGCGCTCCAGGGCTCCGTGGAGGAGCAGGAGCGCACGACGCGCGGCGAGGGGCTGGTCAAGACGGACGCCGGCGGGTTCCCGATCGGTGTCACCACTACCTATATGGAAGGCGACGGGCAGCGCACCAACCGCACGGCCACCGCCATCTTCCAGGACATCTCCGACCAGAAGCGCCTCGAGACGCTGCGGCTCCGCGCCGAGCGCCTCGAGGGCGTGGCCGAGCTGAGCGCCTCGCTCGCCCACGAGATCAAGAATCCGCTCGCCTCCATCCGCAGCTCGGTGGAGCAGATCGCCAAGATGCGCCATGAGACGCCCGACCAGACGACGCTGAGCGGGCTCGTACTGCGCGAGTCCGACCGCCTGTCGCGGCTGCTCTCGGAGTTCCTCGACTTCGCGCGCGTGCGCGTGACGCACACCGGGCTGGTGAACCTCGCGACCGTCGTGCGCGGGGCCGCGCACCTCGTGGAGGCGCATCCCGAGCGCCCCGACGTGCATGTCGTCTGCGACGCGGCCGAGGGCGAGGATCTCACCGTGCAGGGCGACGAGGACCTGCTGCACCGCGCCGTCTTCAACCTGATCCTCAACGCCACGCAGGCTTCGCCCGAGGGCGGCACGGTGCGCGTCGAAGCGTCGGCGATGACCCCCGACCAGCTCCCCGTCGGCGTCCGCTACGACGGCGGGAGCGTGGCCATCCGCGTGAGCGACGAGGGATCCGGCATCCCGCCGGAGATCCGCAACCGCCTGTTCGACCCGTTCTTCACCACCAAGCCCGGCGGCAGCGGCCTCGGGCTCGCCGTGGTCCACCGCGCCATCGAAGCCCATCGCGGGCTCGTCTTTCTCGACAGCAGCTCGCGCGGGACGACGTTCACCGTCGTCCTGCCGCGCAGCCAGACCTCCAACGGAGATGCGCCGTGAGCACCCGTACCGCCGGATCGCCCCCCAACGTGCTCGTCATCGACGACGAGTCCGGGATCCTCGAGTCGCTGAACATCCTGCTGCGCACCGAGGGCTTCCAGCCCCATCTCGCGCATGGGGGCCGCAAGGGACTCGAGATGCTCGGCGAGCTTTCGCCCGAGATCATCCTCACCGACATCCGCATGCCGAGTGTGAGCGGCGTCGAGATCCTCGCCGCGGCGCGCGAGCGGGACCCCGACGTCCCCGTGATCCTGATGACGGCCCAGGCCACGCTCCAGTCGGCGATGCAGGCCGTGAACGAGGGGGCCTTCTACTACATCCAGAAGCCGTTCCGCAACGACGAGCTGGTGGCGATCCTCAAGCGCGCCGCCGAGCACCGGCAGCTCCGCATCGAGAACAAGTCGCTCAAGCAGGAGATCAAGCGGCGCGAGCGCCCGCAGGGCGACCGGCCGGTGGGCTCGAGCAAGGCCTGGCTCGAGGTGCTGCAGCTCGCCGAGACGGTGGCGCCCACCGAGAGCACGGTCCTCATCCAGGGCGAATCGGGCACGGGCAAGGAAGTGATCGCCCGCTACATCCACGAGCTGTCGGCGCGCAAGGACGGGCCCTTCCTCTCGATCAACTGCGGCGCGCTGCCCGAGAGCCTGCTCGAGAGCGAGCTGTTCGGCCACGTGAAGGGCGCGTTCACCGGCGCGGTGAAGGACAAGTCGGGCCTGTTCGCCGCCGCCGCCGGCGGCACCTTCTTCCTCGACGAGATCGGCGAGACCACGCCGGCCACCCAGGTCAAGCTGCTGCGGGTGCTCCAGCACCGCGAGGTGATCCCGGTCGGCGCCACCGACGCCGAGCCGATCGACGTGCGATTGGTGGCGGCCACCAACCGCGACCTCGAGGAGGAGATCAAGGGCGGCCGCTTCCGCAGCGATCTCTACTACCGGCTGAACGTCATCCTCTTCCACCTGCCGCCGCTGCGGCAGCGGGTGGAGGACATCCCGATCCTCGTGGACCACTTCCTGCAGCGCATCGCCCAGGCGCGCGACGAGGCGCCCAAGCACCTCGACGACGCGGCGCTGGCCGCCGCCCAGGAGTACGCCTGGCCCGGCAACGTGCGCGAGCTCGAGAACGCGCTCGAGCGGGCCGCGATCCTCACCCCCGGCGACACGATCGGCGTGAGCGGTCTGCCCACGCGCGTCACGCAGCGCATCGCGGAGCCGCTGGTCACGACCCGCACGCCGCCCAACCCCACGCTCGAAGCGGTCGAGCGGGCGTACATCATGTGGGTGCTGCAGACCGAGGGCGGCAACAAGTCGCGGGCCGCCGAGGTCCTGGGCATCGATCCATCCACGCTCTACCGCAAGCTCTCGCGCTACGGGGTCGAGGCGTGACCGAGGCGGCCACCGCTCCCGGGTCCGCGGCGCGCGCGCCGGCGCTCCGGCTCGCCGTCTGGCTCGCGCCGCTCCTCGTGCTCGCCGTCGCGCTGCACGCGGTGGATGCGTATCCGGTGGGGGCCGTGTACGACGACGCGGTCTACGTCGAGATCGCGAAGGCGCTCGCCACGGGGCAGGGGTACCGCTACCTGCACCTGCCCGGGCTGCCGTTCGCGGCGCACTTCCCGCCCGGCTATCCGTTCTTCCTCTCGCTGCTCTGGCGCCTCGCGCCGGCGTTCCCGGCCAACGTGCTGCTGTTCAAGGTGGCCAACGCGGTGCTCGTCGCGCTGGGCGCCGTCTGGTTCGCCCGTTGGGCGCGGGAGCGGTTCGCGCTCACCGCGCCGCAGGCGGCCGGGGCCGCCGTCGTCGCCTCGCTCGGCATTCCCACACTGGTGCTGAGCGCGCTGGTCATGTCGGAGCCGCTCTTCCTGGCCGTCGCCCTGCCGGCGCTGATCCTGGGCGAGCGGGTGGTGGCCGGCGAGCGGCGCGTGGCGTGGCTCGTCG
>JBJKPA010000025.1:0-3918 GCA_046706905.1 Gemmatimonadaceae bacterium | reverse complement strand
ACAACTTCGAGGACGCCATCGTGCTCTCCGAGCGCGTGGTCAAGGACGACGTCTACTCGTCGATCCACATCTCGGAGCTGGAGCTGCACGTCCGCGACACCAAGCGCGGACAGGAAGAGATCACGCGCGAGATTCCGAACGTGGCCGAGGAGGCGCTCACCGACCTCGACGAGCGCGGCATCGTCCGCATCGGCGCCCACGTCAAGCCGGGCGACATCCTGGTCGGCAAGATCACGCCCAAGGGCGAGACCGAGCTGAGCCCGGAAGAGAAGCTCCTCACCGCGATCTTCGGCGAGAAGGCCAAGGACGTGAAGGACTCCTCGCTCAAGGTACCCCCGGGCATGGAGGGCGTGGTCATCGACGTCAAGATCTTCTCGCGCATCGAGGACCAGGTGGTCGAGAAGGACCGCGGCGAGCGGATCGGCGAGGTGCGCCGGCTCGAGGCCGAGGAGAAGCTGCGCGTGAACGACGTGCGCGACGGCGAACTGACGGACCTGCTCGACGGCCAGACCGTGGCCCTCGCCCTCAAGGCGGGCACGGTGGAGGAGGCCATTCCGGCGGGCACCAAGCTCACCGCGGCCGGGCTGGCCGAGATCAAGATCTCGTCGCTCGACCTCAAGACGTTCCGTGTCGAGAACAAGAAGATCAACGAGCGCGTCCGGGCCGTGATCGACCTCGCCAACGACGAGAAGGCGAAGATCGAGGAGAAGGCCGAGGAGCGCATCGACCGCATCCTGCAGCCGGATGAGCTGCCCCCGGGCGTCATCCAGCTCGTGAAGGTCTACCTCGCCGAGAAGCGCAAGGTCTCGGTGGGCGACAAGATGGCGGGACGCCACGGGAACAAGGGCATCGTGGCCCGCGTCGTGCCCGAGGAGGACATGCCGTTCCTCCCCGACGGCCGGCCGGTGGACATCGTGCTCAACCCGCTCGGCGTGCCGAGCCGCATGAACGTCGGGCAGATCCTGGAGACGCACCTCGGCTGGGCGGCCCGCATCCTGGGCTTCTACGCCAAGACGCCGGTGTTCCAGGGCGCCAACGAGCGCGAGATCGGCCTGCTGCTCAAGCTGGCCGGCGTGAGCTGGGCGCGCGAAGCACTGGCCCTGCACGCGGCGCCGCCGGCGATCGTCGACGCCGACGTCAAGCGGATCCTGGCCGACATCAAGCCGGACCGCACGCAGGTCGACGAGCAGTTCGAGCTGCTGCAGGAATCCACGATCAACGACCTCGGCGGGCGCACGATGTCGCAGGAGACGCGCGACGTGTTCCACCGCGTGCGCGACTTCCTGGCCGCCGCGGCGGCCGAGCTGTCCGAGCGCGAGCAGGCGGAGGTCGCGAGCCAGGTCGCGTATCACGAGATGGACCACGAGGACGCCTCGCCGTCGCAGAAGTCGGCGTTCAAGGCGGCCCTCAAGGAGCTGGAGAAGCAGCGCGGGCTGGACCCCGCGGCGCGGCTCGAAAGCGAGGAGCTGCCGGCGCTGGCCGCCATGCTCGGCAAGAAGTCCGAAGCCGACGTGGACGCCGCGGCCGTGGAGCTGATGCGGCTGGCCGGGCTGACGCCGTTCGGCAAGGTGCGGCTGCGCGACGGCCGGAGCGGCGAGACCTTCGCCTCGCCGGTCACCGTGGGCGAGATCTACATGCTCAAGCTGTCGCACCTCGTGGACGACAAGATCCACGCCCGGAGCATCGGGCCGTACTCGCTGGTCACGCAGCAGCCGCTCGCCGGCAAGGCGCAGTTCGGCGGCCAGCGGTTCGGTGAGATGGAGGTGTGGGCGCTGGAAGCGTACGGCGCCGCGCACGTGCTGCAGGAGATCCTGACCGTGAAGTCGGACGACGTGAACGGCCGCAGCCGGGTGTACGAGGCGATCGTGAAGGGGCAGAACCTGCCCGAGCCCGGCACGCCGGAGTCGTTCAACGTGCTCGTGAAGGAATTGCAGGCCCTCGGCATCAAGGTGACGATGGGCCAGAGTGTGGACGCGTTCGCCGAGGGCAACGGGTCCAATGACGGGAGCGAGGAGTAAGCGATGATTGACTTTCGGAGCGTGCGCGAAACCCGCGCGTCGGCGTTCGACTTCATCCACGTTCGCATCGCGTCCCCCGAGGAGATCCGCGGACCCAAGGATCCCAAGGAGCGGGAGCGGCTCGAGATGCAGGGGCTCCGCACCTGGTGGTCGTGGGGCGAGGTCACCAAGCCGGAGACGATCAACTACCGGTCGTTCAAGCCGGAAAAGGACGGCCTGTTCTGCGAACGCATCTTCGGTCCCGTCAAGGACTGGGAGTGCCACTGCGGGAAGTACAAGCGGATCCGCTATCGCGGCGTGATCTGCGACCGCTGCGGTGTGGAGGTCACGCTCAGCAAGGTGCGGCGCGAGCGCATGGGCCACATCGAGCTGGCCGTGCCGGTCGCCCACATCTGGTTCTTCAAGACGCTGCCCAGCCCGATGGGGAATCTCCTCGACATCACGCTCCGTGATCTCGAGAAGATCATCTACTACTCCAACTACGTCGTGATCGAGCCGGGCGACCAGGAAGTCCAGGTCAACCAGCTGCTCGACGAAGAGGAGTACCTGACGCTCAAGCAGAAGGCCAAGGAAGAGAAGGACACCGCCTTCCTGGCCGACATCGGCGCGCCCGCCGTGCGCGAGCTGCTCCGCCGGCTGGACGTGGACAAGCTGGCCGACACGCTCCGCGCCCAGGTGCTGGACGAGTCGTCGCAGCACCGCAAGAAGATGCTGCTCAAGCGGCTCAAGATCGTGGACGCGTTCCGCAACTCCGGCGACGCGGGCGACACCCGCAACAAGCCGGAGTGGATGATCCTCGACGTCGTGCCGGTGATCCCGCCCGACCTGCGGCCGCTCGTGCCGCTCGACGGCGGGCGCTTCGCCACGTCCGACCTCAACGATCTCTACCGCCGCGTCATCAACCGCAACAACCGCCTGCAGAAGCTGATCTCGCACCGGGCGCCCGAAGTCATCCTGCGCAACGAGAAGCGCATGCTGCAGGAGGCCGTCGACGCGCTGTTCGACAACGGGCGCCGCTCCAAGGCCATCCGCGGCCGGGGCAAGCGTCCGTTGAAGTCGCTGTCCGACATGCTCAAGGGAAAGCAGGGGCGGTTCCGCCAGAACCTGCTCGGCAAGCGCGTGGACTACTCTGGCCGCTCGGTGATCGTCGTCGGGCCCGAGCTCAAGCTGCACCAGTGCGGGCTGCCCAAGCTGATGGCGCTCGAACTGTTCAAGCCGTTCATCATCCACAAGCTGGTGGAGAAGGGCATCGCCGAGACGGTCAAGCGGGCCAAGAAGATCGTGGAGCGGGAGAGACCCGAGGTCTACGAGATTCTCGAGGAGATCATCCGCGACCATCCCGTGCTGCTCAACCGCGCGCCGACGCTCCACCGCCTGGGCATCCAGGCGTTCGAGCCCGTGCTCGTGGAAGGCAAGGCCATCCGGATCCATCCGTTGGTCTGCGCCGCGTTCAACGCCGATTTCGACGGAGATCAGATGGCAGTTCATGTGCCTCTGTCCTTTGAGGCGCAACTCGAGGCGCGGTTGCTCATGCTGTCGAGCAACAACATCCTCAAGCCGTCCGACGGGCGGCCGGTGGCCGAGCCCAGCCAGGACATCGTGCTCGGCTGCTACTTCGCCACCAAGGCCCCGGTGGGCTTCGACAAGGCCGACGTCGAGAAGCTGCCCCACGTGACGTCGATGGGCGAAGTGGAAACCGAGATCGCCACGCACCGCATGGACACGCACACCGCCGTGCTGTACTGGGTGTCCGATGCCGCGGGTGCCCGGTGGGAGAAGACGACCGCCGGTCGCGTGCTGTTCAACGCCATCGTGCCGCCGGAACTCGGCTACCAGAACCGCGACATGAAGAAGAAGGCGCTGTCGGAGCTGGTCTTCCAGAGCTACCGGAAGGCGGGCC